>ONNE01000137.1 GCA_900319095.1 uncultured Eubacteriales bacterium
ACACGGGCAGAAATCGTTGCGTTTCCAATCTTTTTGGCTTTTACTTTACCTTTGGAACTGACTGTGGCAACGGATTTTTTGCTGCTGGTCCATTTTATTTTTTTTGTCGTCCCCTTTAACTTTAACTGACAGGTCTTGCCGACCGTCAGGGTGACTTTGGTTTTATTCAGTTTTATCGTAGCCGCTTTGGAAACCTGAGTAGAACTCATACCGGCAATCAGACTGATTGCAAGGAGACAAGATAGTACCCTTTTCATAATTCATCCTCCTAAATATTTTGCATATAATAACAGATTGACAAAATTCTTTTTTATTTTACAATATTTATCCCGAAAAAACAAGACACACTTATTTTTTTGTAGCAACGAAATACAAATTATGATACTATATAATAGATTACTAGGAAATCTATCATAAAGAGAGGAACCAATATACAATATGTCAGTTATAAATAAGAGTCACATAAGAAATTTTTGCATCATTGCACATATCGATCACGGCAAATCTACGCTTGCCGACCGAATCATTGAAAAGACCGGACTTCTCACAAGCCGTGAGATGCAGGCACAGGTTCTTGACAATATGGAACTTGAGAGAGAGCGCGGCATCACGATAAAATCTCAGGCAGTGCGCATTGTGTATCAGGCGAAAGATGGAGAAGAGTACCTGTTCAATCTGATTGACACTCCGGGACACGTTGACTTCAATTATGAGGTATCCAGGAGTCTCGCCGCATGTGAGGGGGCGATTCTCATTGTGGATGCCGCACAGGGAATAGAGGCGCAGACACTTGCCAATTGCTATCTTGCAATCGATCATGATCTGGAAATCATGCCGGTCATCAACAAGATTGATCTTCCCAGCGCAGATCCGGAACGGGTGATAAACGAGATCGAGGATGTCATTGGAATTGAGGCGGAGGATGCGCCTCTGATTTCTGCGAAGCTGGGAACCAATATCGAAGAGGTGTTGGAGCAGATTGTGACAAAGATTCCGGCTCCGCAGGGGGATGAGAACAAGCCTCTCAAGGCTCTTATTTTTGATTCTGTTTATGATCCCTATAAAGGAGTGATTATTTTTTGCCGGCTGTTCGACGGAACCGTGTCAAAGGGAACCCGCATTCATATGATGGCAACCGGCATGGAGGAAGAAGTCGTTGAAGTGGGAACCTTTGGTGCCGGACAATTCATTCCCTGTGATGAACTGTCTGCCGGAATGGTGGGATACATCACGGCAAGTCTAAAAAATGTGGAGGGAACACGAGTCGGAGATACAGTAACGGATGCGATGAATCCTTGTGAAAAGGCACTTGACGGTTATAAAAAAGTTCAGCCGATGGTATATTGTGGATTGTATCCGGCGGACGGTGCCAAATATCAGGATTTGCGGGATGCCTTGGAAAAACTGCAATTAAATGATGCCTCACTTCAATTTGAGGCAGAGACATCCATCGCATTAGGATTTGGTTTCCGGTGTGGTTTTCTCGGTCTCCTTCACTTAGAAGTGATTCAGGAGAGACTGGAGCGAGAGTACAACTTAGACCTTGTTACCACCGCTCCCGGAGTTGTCTATCATGTATATAAGACCAATGGGGAGATGGTCGAAGTGACGAATCCGTCAAATCTGCCGGATCCGTCTGAGATCGAACATATGGAAGAACCGGTCGTTGACGCAGAAATTATGGTGACGACCGAATATGTGGGGGCGATCATGAAGTTGTGTCAGGAGAGGCGGGGCGTTTATGTTAGCATGGAATATATGGAAGAGACCCGGGCTCTCTTGAAATATGTCCTGCCATTAAATGAGATCATCTATGATTTTTTTGATTCCCTGAAGTCACGTTCAAGAGGATATGCCTCTTTTGATTATGAAATGAAGGGATATGAGCCGGCCAGCCTTGTGAAACTAAATATTCTGATTAACCGTGAGGAAGTTGATGCACTTTCCTTTATTGTTCATGAGAGTTCTGCTTATGAGCGCGGAAGAAAAATGTGTCAGAAATTGAAAAATGAAATACCGAGACATTTGTTTGAAATTCCGATCCAGGCTGCCATCGGGAATAAAGTAATCGCCAGAGAGACGGTAAAAGCAGTGAGAAAAGATGTCCTTGCCAAGTGTTATGGCGGTGATATCTCCCGAAAGAGAAAACTTTTGGAGAAACAAAAAGAAGGGAAAAAACGAATGCGCCAGATTGGAAATGTCGAGATTCCGCAAAAGGCGTTTATGAGTGTTTTGAAATTGGATGATGAAGACTAGAGGACTTTATATTCATATACCCTTTTGTGTCAAAAAGTGCGATTATTGTGATTTTCTATCGTTTCCCATCCGGAGTGAAAATGGGAATATATGCATATCAGAGGCATTGATCGGGCAGTATATTCAGGCTCTGATCCATGAGATGAAAATGGTATCCGCAGACAAGATCGATACCATTTTTATCGGGGGAGGGACTCCCTCTGTCTTAACGCCACAGCAGATGAATCGGGTTTTTGAGGGGATTTTTGATTCATTTGTCGTGAGTGAGAACTGCGAGTTTACGATTGAGTGCAATCCGGGTACGGTCACGAGAGAAAAACTCTCTTTGTACCGGCAGGCGGGAGCGAACCGGATCAGTCTTGGGATGCAGTCCGCGATTGGAAGGGAACTCAAACAATTGGGGAGAATTCACTCAGCAGCCGATTTTTTTGACAGCTACGATCTGATTCGAAATCTGGGTTTTGAAAATGTCAACATCGATGTTATGTTTTCAATTCCGGAACAGACAAAAGAAAGCTATGAAAAAACACTGCGTGAAGTGATCTCGCGGGAGCCTGAGCACATTTCTTCGTATAGTCTGATCATTGAAGAGGGAACACCGTTTTTTGACAGATATGGCGATTGTGCTCCGGTGGATGAAAAGACGGACCGGTGGATGTATGAGCGGACCAAAGAGATCCTCAACCGGGCAGGATACATTCGCTATGAGATATCGAATTATGCAAAGAAGGGATATGAGTGCGCACACAACAAAAAATACTGGCAGCGGGAGGAGTATCTCGGACTTGGTCTGGGGGCGGCCTCTTTTTTGCAAAACGACGGACGGAGTGAGAGGTTTTCCAATGTGACAGATCTTTCCTTGTACTGTGAGAGGATAAAAAAGGGAGAGCTTCCGGTAGAGGGAGGTTCAAGAGAAATTCTTTTGACGGAAGATGAGAGAGCGGAATTCATGTTTTTGGGACTGCGCTGCATGGAGGGAGTTTCCATGGAAGATTTTGTCCGTTGTTTTCATCTTCCCATTATGGTATGCTTTGGAAAGGAGATTCAAGCCTGTATGGAACAGGGTTTGATGATTCAACAGGGCGACCGCTTGCGATTAACCGACCGGGGAATTGATGTGAGCAATCGGGTGTTTTCGATGTTTTTGCCTTGAGGGGGTATTGGCATGAAGGGAAAAAAGAAAGGGTCTCTTTATTGGAAAATTATTTTAGTACAGATTGCTCTTGTGATTCTTTTTGGAGGCCTCGTTCGGATAACCTCGTTCAGCGATTTTTTTGTTGATCATATCTTTGGAAGAATCAGTGGGGTCTATAGTCGCCTGACGGGTGTTTTCCCATTTTCGGTCGGAGAGGGAATGCTTTTTTTGGCAGGACTTGCCATTCTTCTTGAATTGTTTGTATTTCCCGTACTTATGATTTCTCTTCTACGAAAAAAAAGAATCTTATCCGATTCATTTCTGTCTTTTGCCAGACGGTATTCCAAAGTATTTCTCTGCCTGTTTTTATTGGTTGTTTGGATTATGATCCTGAATTGCTCGTCCCTCTATCACACATCGAAATTGAATGTTAAGGGACATGGGAATAAGACATATTCAGCGGAGGAAATTCAGATTGTAAGAGATTATATCGCAAATCAATGCAACGAATTGTCGGTAAAGATGGACCGGGACGATGATGGGAATGTTCAGATCACACAGGACAGGCAGCAATGTGTCCTCTTGGCAATGAAACATTTATCAGAAGAATATCCGAGATTGTCCGGATATTATCCAAATCCAAAGCCGATCCAAAATTCTTATATCATGTATCAGGCGGGCTGTGATGGAGTCTATTTTCCGTTTACCATGGAGGCCAACTATAACCGGTACATATCCGACATCCGATATCTTCATGTGGCATGCCATGAATTGTCACATCTAAAGGGATATATCTACGAAGATGAGGCAGATTTTCTTGCCTTTCTTGCCTGTACCGAAAGTGAGGATGAGGCAATGCAATATGCCGGATATCTGGCTGTCTTTTGGTATGTCAATAACGATTGTGAAAAAGTAAATGGCAGGGAAAATAACGGAGTTTTGTTAAGGGACGAGGTATATCGTGATTCGGGAAGCTACACATCACAAAGACTTGCGTGGCTGGAGAGCAAACACACAATCCTCTCGACGCAGACAGTAGAGACGGCAAGCGATGGTTTTACCAATTCTTATATGACTTATTATGACGCAACGCCTAACTATGATGAGGTGACAGAATTGATTCTTGATTATTACGATGGAATTCTGTATTGAGAGATAGTAAGGGAAATAAAATGATGTTTTATTTTGTGTGAATAACTGGTAAAATAAGAGTGACAGGCACAGTTACAGGATAGAAAAAGGGAGGTGTGATCCGATGGAAGTAAAACAAAAAGTTGACAGTTGTGTGAGACAGATTCGGGAAAAGACCGATTTTGTGCCGAAGGTGGCTTTGATTCTGGGAAGCGGTCTGGGGGCCCTGGCGGACGAAATTGAGCGGGAGATGATTGTGGATTACCATGAGATTAAAGGATTTCCGGTGTCGACCGTGTCCGGGCATAAGGGCCGATTTATTTTTGGACACATAGGTGAAACACCGGTTGTGATCATGCAGGGGCGCGTACATTATTATGAGGGATATTCCATGAGCGATGTGGTTTTGCCGGTTCGCGTCATGAGAGAGCTGGGAGCACAGATTTTGTTCCTTACCAATGCGGCAGGGGGAATCAGTCAAATCCTTGAACCGGGGGATTTGATGCTTCTGACTGATCAGATCAGCACGTTTGTCCCTTCTCCGTTGATAGGACAAAACGTAGATGAGTGGGGCCCACGCTTTCCTTCCATGGATACAATCTACGATGTGGCATTGCGTGATCAGATTCGCTCCGTTGCAAAGAGCCATCAAATCCTGCTAAAAGAGGGAATCTATCTTCAGACCACGGGGCCAAACTATGAATCGCCGGCTGAGGTGAAAATGTTTTCTATGCTGGGCGCTCATGCCGTAGGAATGAGTACTTCGGTGGAGGCAATGTGCGCAAGACATATGGGAATGAGAGTGTGTGGAATTTCGTGCATTACCAATATGGCAGGGGGAACCGCTGAGAGACCACTTAGTCATAAAGAAGTCAGCGAGATTGCAGACCGGACGGCACCTCTTTTTAAAAAGCTCGTGACCGAGACGATTAAACAATTGAGTGACTGATTGTTTTGTGAGGGGGAATGACTTTGAATATCCGTTTATATCATGCAAGAATTCTGACGATGGAAGAAAACCGCGAAATATTGGATGGGGAGCTTCATGTTCAGGGGGATACCATTACCTATATCGGGCAGTCAAAGGATGTCGGAGAACAAACGGTGGTGTGGGATCGGGAGATTGACTGTGAGAGAAATCTTGTGATGCCGGGATTTAAAAATGCACATACCCATTCTGCTATGACATTTTTGCGCTCTTTTGCGGACGATCTGCCATTACAGGAATGGCTGTATCAACGAGTCTTTCCCAGAGAGGCAAAGCTGACAAGACAGGACATGATTGATTTGTCGAAGCTTGGCATTCTTGAGTATCTGACAAGTGGTATCACGGCAAATTTTGATATGTATCAGGATAATTCCTGTCATGCGCAGGCGTCCAAAGAGATAGGGTTTCGCACGGTGCTGTGTGGCAGCATGAATGACTTTGTCGGGAGCGTTGCCCGGTCCGAGGAGGAATATGACCGATTCAATCATATGTCAGATCTTATCACTTACCATTTTGGCATCCATGCAGAGTATACGACATCGAAAGATAAAATCGTGGCGATGGCAAAACTGATTGAAAAATACAAGGCACCGTTTTATCTTCATATCGCAGAGACCAGACAGGAAGTAGAGGACTGTCAAAAGAGGTATCAGATGTCTCCGTTTGAGTTTCTGGATTCTCTGGGGCTGTTTCAATACGGAGGTGGTGGCTTCCACGGAGTCTGGATGAGTGAAAAAGATCGACAGATCTGTAAAAAGAGAAAGATTTCGATTGTCAGCAATCCTGCTTCTAACTTAAAATTAGCCAGCGGGGTGGCAGACTTGTGTGCCCTTCAAAAAGATGACATCAATCTTGCTCTGGGAACCGACGGACCTGCCAGCAACAATGCCCTGGATATGTTTCGTGAGATGTATTTGGCGGCTACTCTGCCGAAAGTAAAACATATGGACGCAGCGGCAATGGATGCCAGGAAAGTTCTTTCCATGGCAACGGTCGGTGGAGCAGTTGCGATGGGATTGTCGGATTGTGACTGCCTGTCAGAGGGGAAAAAGGCGGATCTGATCGTGATTGATATGCATCGGCCCAATATGCAGCCGGAGAACAACTTATTAAAAAATCTTGTATACAGCGCCAGTAAAGAAAATGTTAAAATGACGATGGTCAACGGCAGAATTTTGTATGAGAATGGGAGCTTCTACATAGGAGAGGATCCGGAGGATATCTATCGAAAAGCAAATGAGATCATACAAAGGATTGGATAGAATAGATGCAAAAACGTTCTTTCCGATCGTGAGAAATCTTTTCGCTGCTTGCAATTTCGTCGGTCAGTGAAAAGAGGGTATGATGTTCTAAATAAAAGATCACTTCGTCATCCGGATAGTATAATAAGAGAGTGATGGTGCGGGGGTGGTTCTGCCATGACGATAGGATTTGATTGATGACCAGACGGAAAATGGTAACGGAAAATGGATTGAAAAAATAAAAGATGTTATCCTGCTCCCGAACCGTATAATTTTCTGCTTTCATGCAGAGAAACTGTATCTTTTTAGCATCGCCCCGATAATTTTTTCGGTTTTTTTCGGCCAATTCATAGTAGTGGGCATTTGATTCAATTCCAATTGTATGTATGTGAAACCGTCTTTCCAGATAAAAATTCAGGCGTCCCAACCCACATCCATAATCGATCAGAACATCGTCTGGATTCGGTGTGAAAAAATCAAATAAGGTATCCAAAACAGAATAATCTGTCGGCTCATAGCGGTGATAGTCGTAGGTGTCCTTTCCATCGGTTTGAATTTCATCGGTAAAAACGCAGAGCGATTTGTCATTGATCTCCATAGAATTCTCCCAATTCTTCACTCAGAACTTCCCACTCATTCATTGCAGTGGTCAGCTCGGCCTGTTTTTCTTCTCTCAGTGTACTCAGTTCTGTCAGCTTTTTGGAATTTGTCGCATTTTCAGGAAGTGAGAATTCTTCATCCAACGAAGCAATTTCCTGTTCCAGTGTTTCAATCAAAGATTCGGTTTTTTCAATTTTTTTCTCAATTTTCCTTCGCTTTGCCGCAATGCTTTTTTGTTCCTGCCAGTCTTTTTTTGTGTCGACTTCACCTAAATCTCCCGCGCTTTGTTTCGATTGGTTTTCCTTTTTTTCACCGGTTGTTTGTGCGCTCTGTTCAACCACCTCTTTTTTCTCCATATAGTATTCATAATTGCCGGCATAGGAGAGGAGTTTGTGGCCGGTCAGATCAAGAATCCTGGTCGCTGTTTTTTGAATAAAAAAACGGTCATGAGAGACATACAGGAGTGTTCCGGTATAGTGGTTGATGGCGTTCTCAAGGATTTCTTTTGATGTGATGTCCAAGTGGTTGGTCGGCTCATCCAGTAGAAGAAAATTTGCCTTTGACAACATTAATTTTGCCAAGGAGACTCTTCCTTTTTCGCCACCGCTCAGAAGATGAACCGGTTTCAATACATCATCTCCGGTGAAAAGAAAAGAGGCAAGGACATTTCGGATTTGTGTGTGGCTCAAATCCGGATATTCATCCTGAATCTCTTCAAAAATTGTTTTGTCATCGTGGAGAACCTGATGTTCCTGGTCATAATATCCGATCTGCACGTTTGTTCCGATTTTGATCTCTCCCTCACTCTGTGATTCCATGCCGTGAATGATTTTGAGCAGGGTCGTTTTTCCGGTTCCATTTTCCCCGATAATGGCGACTTTTTCTCCTCGCTTGATCTCAAAATTAACATGATCAAATAGTGGAGTTTCGTCAAAAGCTTTTGCCAGTTCCGTCACGGTAAGAACATCTTTTCCGCTGACACAATCGGGAGAGAGTGTGAGAGAAATGCTTTTTTCAAATTCGACCGGTTTTTCCATACGATTCATTTTGTTTAACATTTTCTCGCGACTCTCGGCACGTTTAATGGATTTCTCCCGGTTAAAAGAGCGCAGCTTCCGGATGACTTCTTCCTGATGTTTGATCTGCTGCTGCTGATTGTAGTATTGATGGATCAAGGCTTCTAAAAGAGCGGTCTTCTTTTGTGAGTAATGGCTGTAATTCCCATCAAAGGTACTCACTTTTCCGCGATCGAGTTCAATCACTTTTTGTGCGATACGATCCAGAAAATAGCGGTCATGGGAGATGACAAAAACGCTTCCCTTATAACCGGTCAGATAATTTTCCAGCCATCGAATGGATGCGAGGTCCAGATGGTTGGTCGGCTCGTCCATAAGAAGAAGATCCGGTTCTTTGAGAAGAAGCTTTCCCAGAGCGACACGGGTTTTTTGACCACCCGATAACAGCTCGATTTTTTTGTGCATGGCATCCCCGCCAAATCCCAGACCATTGATCACTCCAAGGACTTTGCTTTTATAGGCATAGCCGTCGGAGACCTCAAACGTTGTCTGTAGAGTGTGATATTGTGATAAAAGCTTTTCTAATTGTGCTCCCTGCGACTGAGAGATCTTTTGTTCCAATTCTCTGAGTTTACGGTCCATCTCAATCAGATCGGATTGAACCGCGAAAAGTTCTTCGTAAATTGTTTTATCCGATTGATAATTGGTCTGCTGTGGCAGATAGCCAATGGAAGAATTTTTGGCCAGGATCACCTCGCCGGAATCCGGTGTCAGCTCACCGACAATGAGGCGGAACAGAGTGGTTTTTCCGGCCCCGTTTATGCCGACTAAAGCGACTTTCTCATGCTCATTTATGTGAAAGGTGGCATCTGAGAGAATTGGCTCATCCGTAAAGGAATGATTGATATGATTGCATGCTAAAACCATGATACTTCCTCTTTCCGATCATTAACAATAATATCTGTAGTATACATGAATTTTGCGGTGATTTCAACTAATAAAAACGGAACCCTAACCGAGATTGACAATATTTTCACATTTCAGTATAATAATGGTAGTCGATTATTTTCGTGAAAGAACAGATATATGGAGGTAGCATTGGTGGAGAAGAAGATATCAACCGCGGTGATTAAGCGATTGCCACGCTATTATCGATATCTCAGCGAATTACTGGATCAGGGGATCGATCGTATTTCGTCCGGAGAGTTGAGCCGGAAAATGAATGTGACCGCATCACAGATTCGACAGGATTTCAATAATTTTGGGGGATTTGGACAACAGGGCTACGGCTATAATGTGGATTATTTGAAAAATGAGATTGGCAAGATTTTGGGACTGGATAAGCAGTATCACGTGATTATTCTGGGAGCGGGGAATCTGGGACGGGCACTCGCTAATTATACCGGTTTTATCAAGAGAGGTTTTTTAGTGTGTGGAATCTTTGATGTGGATCCGGACAAAATTGGCAAAAGTGTCGGAAGTTTGCGGGTTCAGGACATGAGTGAGCTCGGTACTTTTGTGAGGGAAAATCCCGTGGAGATAGCAGCGTTGACCTTGCCGACATCCAAGGCACCCGGGGTAGCAAAAGAGTTATTGGATATGGGAATTTATGGTTTTTGGAATTTTGCGGCAACCGATCTTCATCTGCCGGAGGAGGCGGCTGTGGAAAATGTGCATTTAGCAGAAAGTCTGATGCGTCTGTCTTACAATATTGCCAATATTCCGCATGAAAGTGAAGGGGATAAAATCAATGAAAAAGAATGATCAGGATTTTGAGAGAGCGGTAAGAATGAGTCTTCGCGGCAAACAAGTCCCGATTCTTGTGTTGGATACTCGCTGGCACTCATTGTTTGAAAAGGGAGAAAAAACTTCGGACATGATCGCTCTGGAAAACAAAATAAATTCACTTCTAAAAAAACAGGGACGTCTGGTAAACGACATAAAAGATCTGAAAAAGGCAAAAAAGAAACTGATGGAGGGAATCGTTGCGGGAATGGACGATACTTCCAACCGGGCGAACAAAAAGAAAAACAGTCAACAGAGGCTCCTTTTGGAGACCACCGAACGAATCCAGATGGAATCCGATGAGCTGATGGAATTGCCTTCAATGATTAAGAAGTACAATGAAGAGTTAATGGTTCTGGGTGTAAAATTTTGTTTTGAACGACTCAAAGATGCAGATGGGATAATCCGTGAGCTGACACAGGATATCAAGGAACTGAAAGAAGAATTGGAGGACAAGACAACGTATAAGGCGGAACTGGGTGAGAAGATCGATCACTCGTATGCATTGATGCATGGTCTGTTCGGACACGATGTCATGAATCTTTTTGACAAGGGTAAATTTCGATAGATACATATCTCACGCTTTTTCATGACAGGAGGAGAAAAAAGTATGATCAAGGGGATCGGTGTTGATCTTGTTGAGATTCACAGAGTGGTTCATGCCTGTGAAAGGGAGCATTTTCTTCATAAAATCTTTACGGAAGAGGAAATTGCCCAGATGGATGACGGACATCGCCGTGCGGCATCTGATTTTGCCGGAAAGGAAGCGGTTGTAAAGATTTTGGGGACCGGTTTTTCCGGTGTTGAGGCCTCTGAGATTGCCATTTTGAGGGATGAGCGGGGAGCACCCTATGTCATGTTATATGGCAGGGCAAAAGAGAGGGCATTTGAGATGGGAATCCGCAAGATATACATTTCTATTTCGAATACGTCTGATCAGGTGATGGCATTTGCGGTCGGAACCGATGAAGAGTGTGGAGTTGAGTGGTGATTTTTATGCGCATGGACGCAGGAATTGAGGATGAATATGAAACATTTATATTTGGCAAAAGAGGCGAAGGAGATTGATCAGCATGCGATCCGGACGATTGGTATTCCCAGCCTTGTTTTGATGGAAAAAGCAGCCATGACCGTGGCTGCTGTTCTTATGGCACGACATACGGATCAAACCCGTTTTTTATGTGTGTGCGGAACGGGAAACAATGGGGGAGATGGTGTGGCGGTTGCCAGAATTCTTCATGAACACGGCTACAAAGCGGCAGTCACGGTGATCGGACAGACGGATCATATGACACAAGAGATGAAGAGCCAGATGTCAATCGCGCTAAACTGCGAGGTTCCCTTTTTGTCATCGGATGCAGTGAGCAATGGTGAGTTTGATGTCCTGATTGACGGACTTTTTGGCATTGGCTTATCCCGTCCCATCGAGGGAGTCTACAAAAAAATCATACAGGATATGAACGAAAGTGGTGCGCTGCTATATTCCTTAGATGTTCCCTCCGGTATTCATGCCGGGAGCGGACAGGTGCTGGGAGAGACAGCGGTGAGGGCGGTCTGCACGATCACCTTTGGCGTGAATAAAGCCGGATTGATTTTGGTGCCGGGATGTGAGTATGCCGGTGAAGTGATTGTGGGGGATATTGGATTTCCCAAGGGGAGTGTCGATTCAGTCAACTCCCGAATCTATCATTATGAGAATGAAGACTTTCGAAAATGGATGCCAAAAAGACCTTTTCATTCACATAAGGGAACCTATGGAAAAGTTCTTGTTATTGCAGGAAGTGAGACGATGGCAGGGGCGGCATGTCTGGCGGCAAAAGCTGCTTATACAGCCGGAGCCGGACTTGTGAAAGTTCTCTCAACAATCAATAACCGGGACATTCTTCTCGGATATGTGCCTGAGATTTTGTTTGGCGTGAGAGAGGATATAAAAGAGGCGTCAAAATGGGCAGATGTCATTGTGGTGGGACCGGGACTTGGCCTTGATGATAAGGCACAGGAACTTGTGCAGTATGTGATAGAACAGACAAAAGTTCCGGTTGTGATTGACGGTGATGGAATCACACTGTGTAAAAGAGTGGCCCAAAAATTATCGAACCGTTTTGTTCTGACACCGCACAAAAAGGAAATGAGTGTCCTCACCGGATATTCGGTGAATGAATTGCAGGAGAGAATTCTTGATTTAACGAGAGAGACGGCACGGGAATGGGACTGTGTCATTGCCCAGAAGGATACCCGGACGGTTGTCTCGGACGGAAGAGAGTGTTATGTGAATGTGTCCGGTAATCAAGGCATGGCAACGGGTGGTTCCGGGGATGTTTTAGCCGGGATTCTTGGCGGGGTTATGGCTCAAAAAATGAGTCCTTTTGAGGCGGCGAAGTTTGCCGTCTACTGGCATGGATTGAGTGGTGACTGGGCGGCCAAAGAAAAGGGACCGCATGGATTATTGGCATCGGATTTGATTGAAAGTATGTCGAAAGTTGCCGTGATGATGCAAAGAGAGGAGACAAAATGATGACAGAGTTAGAGAGAACCTATGCACAGGTTGATTTGGATGCAATCCGACACAACATCCTAGAAATAAAAAATCATATCAAGACAGGAACCAAGGTAATGGCAATTGTAAAGGCGGATGCCTACGGC
The DNA here is from genome assembly GCA_900319095.1 of uncultured Eubacteriales bacterium. Classification (GTDB taxonomy): domain Bacteria; phylum Bacillota; class Clostridia; order Lachnospirales; family Lachnospiraceae; genus Eubacterium_F. The sequence continues at coordinate 12,796 of ONNE01000137.1, forward strand.
CATGGGGCTGTTAAGGTTGCCGGAGCACTGAAAGATATGGTCGATGCGTTCGGGGTTGCCATAATTGAAGAGGCGGTAGAACTCCGGGAGAGCGGGATTCAGTCTATGATTTTGATTTTGGGCTTTACTCCCGAATGCGCGTTTGATCAGGTAGTAAAACATCATATATCCCAGACGGTCTATACGTATTCGATGGCAGAGAATTTAAGCAGAACAGCGAAACGCCTGAATGAGACCGTAAAGGTTCACATTAAACTCGATACCGGTATGAGCAGAATCGGTTTTTTCCCAAACGAGGAGAGTGTGGAAATTGTAAAAAAAATAGCGCAGTTACCGAATCTTGAGATAGAAGGTATGTTTACTCATTTTGCGAGGGCGGATGAGGAGACAATTGAGCCCGCAAAAGAACCTTTTAGACGCTATATGGAATTTGCCCGAAGACTGGAAGAAGAGGGGATTGATATTCCGATCAAGCATGTTGCAAACAGCGCTTCGATCATCGGATTTTCACAAGCGCATTTGGATATGGTGCGGTCCGGGATTACAACCTATGGTCTTTATCCGTCACAAAAAGTATCAAAGGATATCATCCATCTGAGACCGGCCATGCAATGGAAATCCCATGTCTCATTTTTGAAA
>ONNE01000102.1 GCA_900319095.1 uncultured Eubacteriales bacterium
CTGCTGCCATCGCGATATTTTTTAGATTCCCAAATGTATCCACAAACTGAAGACGGATAAATTCTACATCCTCTTCCTCCACCATCCGAACAATATCTTCCCTTGTATAGTGCGCCATAACAACCTCCATATCAATTTCTATAAGTTTGTGTATCCCATCAGGTCTTTATCCACTGCCTTTGCCACCTCCCGGCCCTCACGGATTGCCCAGACAACTAACGACTGTCCGCGGTGCATATCACCTGCGGTGTACACGCCCGCCTCACTGGTCTGATACTCTCCCTGCTCCGTCTTTACATTCGTTCTCTGTGTGATCTCCACTCCAAAATCCTCGGTCACATAACTCTCAGATCCCAGAAAACCGGCAGCAATCAGAACAAGGTCAATATCCAGCACATACTCACTGCCCGGTACTTCACTCATGTTCATGCGTCCCGTCTTGTCATCCTTTTCCCACTTTAACTTGATTCCCTTTACCTGCGCAAGAGAACCTGTCTCATCTGCGATAAATTCTTTCACCGTGGTCTCATAGATACGCGGATCCTCACCGAACAGGGCAATTGCCTCCTGTTGACCATAATCTGTCTTTAATACCTTTGGCCACTCCGGCCATGGATTTTGTTCCGTTCTCTCTTTCGGTGCCTGAGGCATCATCTCTAACTGGACAACGCTCTTCGCCCCCTGACGGATGACCGATCCGACACAGTCATTTCCCGTATCGCCTCCTCCGATCACCATGACACGTTTTCCTTTGGCATCAATAAAGTCCCTGAATTCCGGATTCCGAAGGTGCTTTGTCACTCTCTTTAAGTAGTCAACGGCAAAGTAGATTCCCTTTGCCTGACGTCCCGGTGCCTGAATATCTCTTGGCTGTGAGGCCCCACAGGTTAAGATCACACGGTCATACTGTTCCCTCAACTGATCCGCCCGCAGATCCCTGCCGACATTCACACCGGTCTTGAAGACAACACCCTCTTTCTCCATTACTTTTATTTTACGGTCAATGATGGATTTGTCAAGTTTCATGTTCGGAATTCCATACATGAGAAGCCCACCCACATGGTCTTCTCTCTCATATACCGTAACCTGATGGCCTCTCTTGTTGAGCTGATCCGCAGCCGCCAGACCGGACGGCCCCGATCCCACGATCGCCACCGTTTTTCCGGTTCGGATTTTCGGAGGTTTGGGATCCATCCATCCCTTCTCGTACGCATATTCAATGATGGCATTTTCATTTTCCTTGACCGTGACCGGTGAGTCATTCAGTCCACAGGTACATGCCGCCTCACAGAGTGCGGGACACACACGGGAAGTAAACTCAGGAAAATTATTTGTCTTAAGGAGTCTTCCCAGTGCCTGCTCATAGCAGCCATGATACAAAAGATCATTCCACTCAGGACACAAGTTGTTGAGCGGACATCCACTCGCCATACCGCCAATCATCATGCCGGATTGACAGAACGGAACTCCGCAGTCCATACATCTGGATGCCTGGGTGCGTCTGTCCTCCTCGCTCATCGGCACATGAAACTCATTAAAATTCTGAATCCTCTTTCGCGGCTCTATCTCCGTATTGATCTGTCTCTCATAATCCATAAAACCTGTCGGTTTACCCATATCACTCACATTCCTTTCTTTTCCGAAATCAAATCCTGTTATTTCTTTAATTGATAGAACGCCTCAATCCTTGCCTGTTCTCCACTCATTCCCTTTTCTTCCATCTGTGCGATCATCTGCATCATGGTCTGATAATCATGCGGAATGATCTTTTTGAATTTCGGCAGATACTCACTAAAGTTTTCAAGTACCTCTTTTCCTCTTTCGGATCCGGTCGCCTCTACGTGGCGTTGAATCATCTCTTTTAACTGCATGACATCGAATTTATCTGTGATCGGATTGGAGGATACCAGCTCTTTGTTTAACTTCAGGTAGAGATCGCTGTGCTCATCCAGAACATAGGCGATTCCACCGCTCATGCCCGCTGCAAAGTTTTTGCCGGTCTGTCCAAGAATCACCACGCAGCCCCCGGTCATATATTCGCAGCCGTGATCACCGACTCCCTCAACGACAGCTTCGGCTCCGGAGTTCCGAACACAAAAACGCTCTCCGGCCACACCGTTGATATAGGCCTCACCGCTCGTCGCACCATAGAGTGCCACATTACCGATGATGATATTGTGTTCCGGTTTGTATTGAATATTTTCTCCCGGATGTACGACCAGTTTTCCACCGGACAGTCCTTTTCCAAAATAATCGTTACTGTCCCCTGTCAGCTCCAGTGTCAGTCCTTTCGGGATAAATGCTCCAAAACTCTGGCCACCGCTTCCGTGACAGTGAACCGTAAAGGTATCATCTTCCACCTCATCACCAAGTCTTTTTGTAATCTCGGATCCGAGGATGGTTCCCAGCGCGCGGTCAATGTTGGTCACGTTCGCCTCAATCTCTGTCTTTTCTCCCGTTTCCAGCGCACTCTCAAATTTCTTTAAGAATACTTTCTGGTCAATGGTTTTATTTAATTTAAAGTCATAGGCATCTTTTTCGTTATAGATTCTCTTTTTGTCCCTGATAAACGGATTATTCAGGATAGCTGACAAATCCACTCTCTTTGCTCTCTCATCCTGTTCTAAATCCTCGCGCAGTTTGAGCAACTCCGTATGACCAATCAGTTCATCCAGTTTTTTTACGCCCAATTTTGCCATCCACTCCCGCACTTCCTGTGCGATAAACTTCATGAAGTTTTCAACATACTCCGGCTTTCCCCTGAATCGTTTTCTGAGCTCCGGATTCTGCGTTGCCACGCCGACCGGACAGGTATCCAGATTGCACACCCTCATCATCACGCATCCCATCGTTACCAGAGGGGCAGTGGCAAAGCCAAATTCCTCTGCTCCCAAAAGTGCTGCGACGATGACATCTTTTCCGGTCATCAGCTTTCCGTCAGTCTCAATCACAACTTTGGAACGAAGCCCGTTCATCAACAAGGTCTGGTGCGTCTCGGCAAGTCCCAGTTCCCAGGGAAGTCCCGCATTGTGAATGGAACTGGACGGAGCCGCTCCGGTTCCACCGTCATAACCGGATATGAGGATTACTCCGGCACCGGCTTTTGCAACACCCGCTGCCACCGTTCCAACACCTGCCTCCGATACCAGCTTGACCGATATTCTCGCCTTTCTATTGGCACATTTGAGGTCATAGATCAGTTGCGCCAGATCTTCAATGGAATAGATGTCATGGTGTGGCGGTGGTGAAATCAGGGATACACCCGGTGTCGAGAGTCTTGTCTTGGCAATCCACGGATATACTTTTCCTCCCGGAAGATGTCCTCCCTCTCCCGGTTTTGCCCCCTGCGCCATCTTGATCTGAATCTCTTTGGCGCTCACAAGATAATGGGACGTCACACCAAAACGGCCGGATGCCACCTGCTTAATCGCAGAGCAGCGGTTTTTTCCGTCTTCTTTTACGGAAAGTCTCTCAAGGCTCTCACCACCTTCACCACTGTTGGATTTGCCGTGAAGATGATTCATCGCAATGGCGAGTGTCTCATGCGCCTCCTGGGAAATCGATCCGTAGCTCATCGCACCGGTCTTAAATCTCTTTACAATGTTCTCCACGCTCTCTACCTGAGAGATCGGCACACCTTTTTTCGGGAAGTTGAAATCCAGCATGCTTCTCAGATTGACAAACCGGTCCTCCCTGTCAATTTCTCTGGAATACTCCAAAAACATTTCATAATTTCCGGTTCTGGTCGCCTGCTGCAAAAGATGAATGGTCTTTGGATTGTAGAGATGGTCTTCCATTCCACCCCTTGACTTGTGGTATCCCACACTGTCCAGGGTCTCTTCAACTCCCAGATCCAACGGGTCAAACGCTGAATCATGCAGTTGTTCCACCTGCTTTTCAATATCCTTTAACGTTATTCCACCAATCCGCGATACGGTGTCGGTAAAATATTGATCGGTCACTTCCTTTGAGATGCCGATCGCCTCAAAGATCTTGGAACCCTGATAGGACTGAATCGTTGAAATCCCCATCTTGGACGCAATTTTTACAATGCCGTGCAAAACAGCATCGTTGTAGTCACTGACGGCCGCATAGTAGTCTTTGTCCAGCATCCCGCTGCTGATGAGCCGGTGAATGGTATCCAGCGCCAGATACGGATTCACGGCACACGCGCCATAGCCGAGCAGCGTGGCAAAGTGATGTACCTCTCTCGGCTCTGCACTCTCAAGAATCATCGCCACACTGGTTCTCTTTTTCGTGCGGACGAGATGCTGCTGCATCGCAGACACCGCCAGAAGGGAAGGTATCGCCACGTGATTTTCATCGACCCCCCGGTCTGAGAGAATCAACACATTCACTCCCTCTTTATAGGCGCGGTCCGCCTCTACAAACAGGCGGTCAATCGCCTTTTTCAGCGATGTGTTTTTATAATAAATAATCGGAATGACACTGACCTTAAAGCCAGGGACATTCATCGTTTTGATCTTTAACAAATCGGTATCCGTCAGAATCGGATTATGAATCTGGATCACACGGCAGTTCTCCGGTTTTTCCTGCAACAGATTCCCATCTTCTCCGATATATGTTGTCGTGGATGTCACAACCTCTTCGCGAATCGCATCGATTGGTGGATTCGTCACCTGGGCAAACCGCTGTCGAAAATAATTAAAGAGAGGCTGCGGCTGTTTGCTGAGTACCGGAAGCGGTGTGTCATTTCCCATCGCGGCAATCGGTTCTGAGCCATTTTTCGCCATCGGGAGAATTGAATTCTTAATCTCCTCATAGGTATATCCAAATACCTTTTGAAGCTTTCTTCTCTCCTTTGTCTCATAGTGCTCCACTCTCTGATTCGGAATGTGAATATCTTTTAAATGCACCAGATAGTTATCCAGCCACTCACCATACGGCTGTCTGGTCGCATATTTTTCCTTTAATTCATCATCATCCACAAGTTCGCCTTTTAGCGTGTCCACTAAGAGCATTTTGCCGGGGCGAAGGCGGTCTTTTCTCACAACGTGTTCTTCGGAAATCGGCATGACACCGACCTCGGATGACAAAATCAACTGATCATCATCGGTGATATAATACCGGGAAGGGCGCAGACCGTTCCGGTCCAGAACCGCTCCCACAAGATCTCCGTCCGAAAAGAGGATCGATGCCGGTCCGTCCCACGGCTCCATCATCGTTGCATAATATTGATAAAAATCCTTTTTGGTGTCACTGATATACCGGTTGTTCTCCCACGGCTCCGGTATCGTGATCATGACAGCCAGAGGAAGCTCCATTCCGCTCATCACCAGAAACTCCAGGGCATTGTCCAGCATTGCCGAATCGGATCCCTCCGAATTGATAACAGGGAGAACTTTATGGAGTTCTCCCTGCAGGTGTTCGGACTCCATTGTCTCTTCTCTTGCCAGCATCTTGTCGGCATTTCCAAGAATCGTATTGATTTCTCCATTGTGTACAATAAAGCGGTTCGGATGTGCCCGCTGCCAGCTCGGTTGCGTGTTCGTCGAGAACCGGGAGTGCACGATCGCGATGGCCGATTCATAATCGACATCCTGCAGATCATCAAAGAACAGGCGAAGCTGAGCCACTAAGAACATTCCTTTGTAGACAATGGTTCGAGAAGAAAGAGAAACCACATAAGTGTCCTCGTTGGACTGTTCAAAAACACGTCTGGCTATGTAGAGCTTTCTGTCAAAATCCAGTCCCTTTGCCACTTCTTTTGGTTTTTTTACAAAACACTGCATGATTTTTGGCATACACTCAACCGCTCTCTTGCCAAGAATATCCGGCTCAATCGGTACTTCACGCCAGCCAAGAAACTCAATTCCCTCTTTTGTGATGATATTTTCAAACATTTTTCTTGCCTGATTCCTCTTTAATTCATCCTGTGGGAAGAAAAACATACCGACTCCGTACTCTCTCTCATGTCCAATGTCAATCCCCATCCTGCGGGTCACTTTTTGAAAGAATTTGTGTGAGATCTGAAGCATGATTCCCACACCGTCACCAGTCTTTCCCTCGCCATCTTTACCGGCACGATGTTCCAGATTGGCAACAATCTCCAACGCATTTTTTACCGTATCATGTGTCTGTTTTCCCTTGATATTGACAATTGCTCCGATTCCGCAATTGTCATGCTCAAAAGCCGGGTCATATAATCCCTGAGCTTTTTGTCTCACATTTTCATTCACAACACACTTATTCATGATTCAATCATCCTCTCTTCTCTGACTTATTCTGCCTCGAAATTCTTGATTTCTGCGCAAAAAAAAGGCCCCAAAAACGCACAGCAATGCTGTACCTTTTTGACACCTTTGTCTTTCGCTATTATATAACAGTCATTTTTAAATTGCAAGTATTTTTTTTATCTTTTGTTACTTATTCTCCTCCATGAATTTCAATACTTCTTCCATCGCAATCTTTCCGGCCGCCGGTCTGAATCCGTGACCTTCCCCTTCCATGATCTTCAATTTTGCATTCTTATAGATTTTAACGGCTCTCTGGGAATCATTCAGCGGAACCATGTTGTCTTTATTTCCGTGGAGAATATATACCGGCTTTTCAAATCCTCCGATTTCATTAAACGCTGAAAACTCATGCATAGAGACAAAGAAATTTTTTCCCAGATTCATTCCCATGAGATTTACGGTTTCCGGAATTTTATTCACATCCGGATAGGTTCTCCTCCAGTTGTCCGGTATGGAAAGTGCCGGAAAATACAGCGCCATAGCCCTTGCGCGATCTTTTAAATCTTCCGCGGCAAGCGCTGCCACCAGTCCTCCCTGACTTCCACCCATAATGAACATTCTATTTTTATCTACACCGCCCATTTTTTCGAAATAGTCATAAACTGCCAAAAGATCCGATTTTTCTGTAAATATTGTCATATCGGTCGTCTTTAATCCGGTACTTCTCGTCCTCGTTGAACCACCGCAAAAATCAAACGCATAGGCAATATATCCATTTCTGGCATAGTACTTTGATTCATTGGTAAAATCATCTGCAATTCCATTAAAACCATGGCACATAATAATGACAGGATAAGTTCCGTCTGCCTCCGGTCGGTACATTTTTCCATAAATCTTGTTGCTGCCATTTGCAATTTTTACTTCTTTCATCACAATGGTATCTTCCACAGTGACACGGCACTTATATTTCTTTTTCCCAATTTTGGCATATACATAGGTAGAACCGATTGCAATTGGTGTGATTTTCCCGGACGATGAAGCAATTGATACAACCGAGATATCATCCACGCTCCAATTTACTTTTCTCTTTGTCCCGGTAATCTTTACCACATCGGTGTCGGTCATCTTCAGCGAAATTGATTTTTTACTGATTTGAGGAGTTTCGACCATCACCTTATACTTATATTCTTTGCCGTTCACCTTACCTCTGATCTTCGTTGTTCCCTTTTTTCTTCCCTTGAGAACCAGTTTTCCTTTCCCGCCTTTTGCCTTTACGATCGATTTTTTGGAAACATTCCACTTAATTGTTTTCGTTGCTTTTTTTATCTTAATCGTATGGCTCTCTCCTTTTGTGACATATACGGTTTTCGTGGCGGCCATCGCCTCAGACCGGAATCCAAGCACCATTCCGAATAACAATGCCATCACACAAATTCCCAAATAAACTATTTTTTTCATAACTACCTCCTCCGCTTTTCTTTCTTATTAGTTCATAAATTAGTACCCTAATTAGAACTGTACATTATTATGTATGTTTTGTCAATACTAAAAAAACGACAGTTTTTCTTTTTTTAAAAACTGTCGTTTTAAATCCTATTTACATCGTACAAAAGAAGTACTCATCCGATGATTAAATTCTCCTGTACCTTTGCCAAAAGAGTGAGCAAAAGATCCACTTCTTCCTCGCTGAGTCCCTTCATGCTCTTTGCTTCTAATTCCTCTACTACGTTCTCAAGCTCCTCCGCTTTTTCTTTTCCGGACTCCGTCAAAAAAACCTGATATCCCCTCTTTCCACCGGATACACTGCAGACTTCTTTTTTGATAAATCCCCGTTTCATCATCTTATCCAGGAGAACCGTAAGAGTCGGCTGGCTGACATTACAAAGGGATGCCAGTTCCTTTTGTAAAATCCCCTCGTTTCTTCTTAAAATATAGAGGACCTTTGGCTGCCCCTCTGTCAGATTCATCCGTGCAAAATGCTCTCTGCTCGCTGCTGCATGTACTCCGCTCACACGGAGCAGCGCAATAAAAATCTTATCTGTTTTTCCAATCATCCGGGTTCACTCCTCTTCCAATAAAAATTCTAAGACAAGCTCCATCGCTGTTTTTGCCCCTGCCGGAGAAAAGCCGTGCCCCTCTCCCGGTAAAACGAAAAGTTCTGCGCAATCATAAATATTTTCTGCCTTTTCCATGGCACCGGACGGCACAATCGGATCTTCTGAACCATAAATGATTCGTACTCTCCCTCTATATCTTCCGATTTCTTTAAATGTATCAAAATTCCGAATGGATGTGAAAAAATTTTTTCCAAGAGTCATCCCCCAAAGTTCCCACTCCGTGGGAATGTCTCTCTCGTCCGGGAAGTTTTTTCTCCAATCCTCAGGAATGTTAAATGCCGGATAATAGAGGGCCATCCCTCGAACCTGACTGCCGAGCTCTTCTGCGACAAGCGTCGTCACAAGTCCCCCCTGGCTTCCGCCAAACAGGTACATCCGATCTGAGTCCGTCTGTTCCAGGCTTCGAATCGCCTCAAAAACCGCTCGCAAATCCGATTTTTCCGAAAAAATCGTCATATCCGTCGTACTTCCATCACTTTTTGCATGAACCGAACCACCGCAAAAATCAAAGGCATAAGCCACAAAACCGTTCTGTGCATAATACCGGCATTCTCTCTGAAAATCCAGATGGGAACCATTGAAGCCATGGCTCAAAATAATGGCCGGAAAACTTCTCTTTGCCAAAGGAACATTTCCCTTTGGGAAATACAGCACTCCGTATATTTTATTGCCATTCTCCGGATTTGTGATCCTGTATTCTTTCGATTCTGTCTCATATTTTGTTTGCCATCTGTCTTCTAACTTCCGCATCCGTGATCTCCCTGGTATTCATTTTCGTTTTGCGACTACCGTTTCTAATTAGCCTTCTAATTCGGATTCTACTATATTTTTTTCCATTTGTCAATTTTTTGATTTTGTATGCTTGAAAAAAAGCAACCCCGACCACGGTTAGAGCTGCTTTTGTTATTGTTCGCATTACGGTTGTCATTGTCAGGCACTTTCCCAAATTACCCCTGCAACAGCTGAATCACCAGCTGGTTGCTCTGATTTGCCTGTGCGAGGACGCTCTGTCCCGCCTGCTGCAAAATCGTCTCTTTGGAATAACGGGTCATCTCCTCTGCCATATCGGTATCTCGTAACCGGCTCTCAGAAAACTGAAGATTCTCAGCTGCAATGTCATTTACCTTGACTGTGTACTCCAGGCGATTCTGAAATGCTCCCAGTTTGGAGCGCTCAGCCGATATGTACTCCAGGGCTGCATCGCATTTTTCAATGCCGACCGACGGTCCGATGTCTCCGCGAACCGTGATGTTGTGGATGCCCATCGCTCTTGCGTGCATATCTGCAATGCTCAGATAGATGCCCTCGCCCTCGTTGGCACCGAGCTGCAGCCACTCACCGGAACCATCTGCTCCGGTATTGTCTCCCGGTGGATCCACTCCGATCGGATCTCCCTGTGTCGTTCCACCGCCACTCAAACTTCCGCCACTTCCAAGTCCGCCATCGGTAAACTTGACCACATCGGCAGGATAAAAATTC
>ONNE01000051.1 GCA_900319095.1 uncultured Eubacteriales bacterium
GCCTTGTTCCTTATCTTTTTAACCATCTCTCTCATAATCTGAAATCTCCTTTTCTTGAAATGAAAAGAGCCTGCGATCATGGACAGGGGAAACCCATCCACGGCAGACTCCGTGAATAGTTTTCCCCTGTTCACAACAATAGTTTTTATTTAATCGGGATCACTCCCGTTCCTTAGATCAGGTCAGGCTTTCCCTGACATGCCGCTGCAACGACCACCTCCTTCCGGGCAGAAAAATAGCACCTGCCGTGATAGCAAGTGCATTTTCTACAAAAGAATATTTTGTTAATTTCTGATTTTCTCTTGACTTTTTTATAAAATACCACTATACTCTTTGGAAAAGAGATGGGTTTTCACCGTACAGTCTTAGGGCTCAAGCGGGCTGCTCGTTTCTTTTTTTATTCCTAAAAAGTCATATAGATATTTCTTCCCGTCCGCTGCGTGACGGACAAGCATACGAGCCGAATATACATTATACCGCTCTACCTTGCATCCTCCATTCTATAGTCTGGATCAGGGGATAAAATCAAAAAAGCGAGACTTCTACTGCATAAAAATGCAGTAAAAGTCTCGCTTTTTTAATATATCCTGGAGAGTCATCCTCTCGTACTGACGAAATACATCACGCAGTATCAACCACGTAAGCTACTCCCTAATACCGAATTTTACTATACAAGACTATAAGCCATTTGTCAAGTTGCATTTTTTGTTGTTTGTGTCAAGTAAACGTTGGCACAAACCTCCTGTGAGATTCACTTGAGATTTGATTCTAAATCCGATATAATATAAGTAATTATTGTAGGCAGGAGGGGTGTCCTATGGAAAAATTTAGAAACCGTGAACTTAGCTGGCTTGATTTCAACCGTCGTTGTCTGTCCGAGGCCAAAGACAAGAGTATTCCACTGATGGAACGCCTTAAATTTTTAAGCATTACCGCATCCAATCTGGATGAATTTTTTATGATTCGTGTCGCCTCGCTCAAAGACCAGGTGGATGCCGGATACCAAAAGAAAGACATCTCCGGAATGACGGCATTGGAACAGGTCAATGCCATCCTGAAAGAAACACACGAATTCATGGAAACGCAATATACAACTTACAACCGTTCCCTCGTTCCGGCACTCAAGAAAAAGGGGCTCAAAATCATTTCTGAATTTGAGAGTCTGACACCCGAACAGGAGACGTATGTTGACAACTATTTTCAACAGGAGGTTTTCCCTGTCCTGACACCGATGGCAGTCGATTCTTCCCGTCCCTTCCCCCTCATCCGGAACAACACCCTCAACATCGGTGCATTGCTGCGCGACAAAAAGCAAAAAGATATTATTGACTTTGCCACCGTACAGGTTCCCTCTGTTTTGCCCCGGGTCGTGCGCATTCCGTCGGAAAAGAAAAATTATACGACCGTTATTCTTTTGGAACAGATTATCGAAAAGAACGTGCAAAAATTATTTATGAATTACAAGGTTATCTGTGCCACACCATTTCGTGTCTCCCGCAATGCGGATCTGTCCATTGACGAAGATGAGGCCGCTGATCTCCTGATCGAAATCGAAAAACAATTGAAAATGAGAAAGTGGGGGCAGGTCATCCGACTGGAAGTAGAGGACGGGATTGATAAGCGGTTGAAAAAACTTTTGCGAAAAGAATTGAACATTGAAGAGGACTCTATTTTTAAGATCAATGGACCTCTGGATCTGACTTTTTTGATGAAGATATATGGCATGAGCGGATTTGATTTTCTCAAAGACCGCCCATTTGTACCTCAGCCGCCTAAGATGATTGATCCGGACCGAAATCTGTTCGAGCAGATCCGCGAGAGAGATATCCTCTTGTACCACCCGTATGAGTCCTTTGACCCGATCGTCCAATTTGTCCGCATGGCGGCCAAGGATCCAAATGTTCTTGCCATCAAGCAGACACTATACCGTGTCAGCAGCCATTCACCGATCATTGCCTCTTTGGCGGCAGCTGCTGAAAATGGCAAACAAGTCTCGGTTCTCGTTGAATTGAAAGCCCGCTTTGATGAGCAGAATAACATTGTCTGGGCACGTAAACTTGAACAGGCCGGCTGTCACGTGATCTACGGTCTTGTGGGGCTGAAAACCCACAGCAAAATCACACTGGTCGTTCGCCGGGAAAAAGACGGCATTCGACGTTATGTTCATCTTGGCACCGGAAACTACAACGACTCCACAGCCAGGCTGTATACTGATATGGGAATGTTCACCTGTAAATCCCCTTATGGAGAAGATGCCACTGCGGTCTTCAATATGCTTTCGGGATATTCCGAGCCGCTCGGCTGGAACAAGTTGACTCTGGCTCCCTACTGGCTCCGCGACAAATTTCTCTCTCTCATCCAGAGAGAAAAAGAAAATGCCCTCAACAAAAAACCGGCTCACATTATCGCAAAAATGAATTCTCTGTGTGATCCCGGAATCATGGAGTCTCTGTACAGTGCTTCTCTGGCCGGTGTCCGAATCGACCTGATTGTCCGGGGAATCTGCTGTCTGCGTGCCGGAGTGCCAAATCTGAGCGAAAACATCCATGTCCGCTCCATCGTGGGGACCTTTTTGGAGCATGCACGAATTTTCTATTTTGAAAATGCAGGAAAACCGGAAATCTATATGGGCAGCGCTGACTGGATGCCGCGAAATCTGGATAAGCGAATCGAGATTCTGTTTCCTGTCGAGGATGAGGAACTAAAAAAAGAAATCCGGCACATTCTTGATATTCAGCTCGCTGACAACAAAAAAGCGCATATTCTCATGCCGGATGGCACCTACGAAAAAGGCGATATGCGTGGCAAAAAGCCACTGAATTCACAGCTCTATTTCTGTGATTACTTTAAAAAATAACCTGCTTTGCCAGGCTGTCTGCCAAATCATTCCACCGGTTTCCGGAATGCCCTTTTACTTTCTCAAAAGAGACCGACAGAGTCCCACGGAGGGAATCATAGTACCGCTTGTACGCCATGGTTCCCTCTTTATTTGTCTTCCACTCCCCCAGACACCAGGATGCAATCCCCTGATAATCATGATAGATCGTAAGATGACGTATCTTTCTCTCAACCGACTCTCTCATTGCCACTTCGGCTCCCAACAATTCACCGGCAACATTGCGCATCGCTGCAAGTTCCGGATCTTCTCCCTTTTTTGAAATATGAATTTCCTGTCCCTGGCAGAATAATACTACTCCGCAGCTGTACTCATTTGTACTCTCATTGTAACTGCCGTCGACATAGGCAACCGCCTCATCTGCCGGCAGATTTTTATAATCGGACCACTCTCTTTCACCATCCTGCTCCATGGGATCTTCCGATGCCACAGCTTCTGTTCCCATCAAAAAAAGCTCCGCCTGTTCAATGTCCGAAAATCCTTTATAAACGGCACCGGAAAATCCCTCGGTCTGGTTCTTACAGTCCTCCCACGTCAAATAAATTCCCGGTGTCTTACCTCTTTTTACCGCATAATATTTCTTTTTTGCCACGTTTTCCTCCCTCTATTTAACCGCTGCCTCTCTTAACAGCTGCACTTCCTTTTCACTCAGTTCCCGGTATGCCCCTGGCTGCAGGGAATGGTCCAGAGCAATCGGTCCCATTGTCAGCCGTCTTAGGCGAGTCACCCGGCCACCCAGCCGTGCGATCATCCGCTTGACCTGATGATACTTTCCCTCCGAAATCGTGAGTTTTGCCAGGCCATCCTGAAGTTCCTCCCACTGTGCCGGCAATGTCTTCTCCCTCTCTCCGATGTCAATTCCCTCTGCCAAAATTTCTCCTGCATTTTTTACAAGCGTCCCCTCATATTGAACCAAATAGCACTTGGGAACATGATAGCGGGGGGACGTCAGCCGATGTGCCAGTCCACCGTCATCGGTCAACAGGAGCAGTCCCTCGGTGTCCTTGTCGAGCCTGCCAATTGGGAAAATATCTCTTTTCCCGCAATCAATGATATCTACAACTGTCGTATCCCGATCATCCCTGGTGGCAGATACAATCCCTGCCGGTTTATTCAACATGAGATAGATATGCTCCTTTGCAACCAGCAATCTCCCATCGACCCACACCTTTTGATCTGAAATTTTGTCCGTTTCATGTACCTGATTTTGTCCCTCAACCGTTACAAGCCCCTTTCGGATCGTAGCTTTAGCCTCTTTTCGCGACAAATCTGTATACAGACAGACATATTTATCCAGGCGCATCGCACTCACGCTTTTCACTTCCTCTCATACGATATAAATAAAAAAGGATTTTATTTATGCCAATTCGAATTTTTATTGATCAGGGACACAATCCCTATGGTGTTAATGCCGGAGCAGAAGGATTCGGTCTCCGCGAACAGGATATCACCTATCTGGTGGGAATCTATTTATCCGACCTTTTAAATGCAGATGAGCGCTTTGTCGCAACCACCTCAAGAAAGACCCCGGAAGAGATCCTGGGAACCAGCAATACAACAAGCCTTCAGACACGCGTAAGGCTTGCTGCCGAATGGAATGCGGATTATTTCCTCAGCATCCACGTAAACGCAAGTGAAAACCCCGCTGCCAACGGCACGGAAGCCTACGTCTATCAAACCGGTTCCGAGGCCTATTATCTGGGAGATGAAATCGTTCGCGAAATCACCCTGCGTCTCGGTACAAAGAACAATGGAACCTTCGCCCGCCCTTCCCTATACGTATTACGGCGGACCAGTATGCCCGCCGTATTAATTGAACTTGCCTATATAACCAATTACGAAGATGCCCTGCTCTTGTCAACGGAGCAGTACGCATTTGCCTATGCCATCTACATGGGATTATTGGACTTTTTTGATTTCAATCCCCAATCGTAGCCACTTTCAGACGACCGTCGCCCCAGTGAGCACAAAATACAAAATCACAATGATTCCCAGCGCAATGCGATAGTAACCAAATGCCTTAAAATCATGCTTGCGAATATATCCCATCAAAAAGCGAATGACAAACAGCGATACAACAAATGCCACAAACATTCCGACAAACAAGGTCACAAACCCCATCGCTCCAAAGTGAAAACCACCCTTTAGAATCTTCAGCAAACTGGCGCCAAACATGACAGGAATCGCCAAATAAAAGGTATATTCAGCCGCTGCTCCACGTCCCACTCCAATCAGAAGCGCCCCGATAATCGTCGCACCCGATCGCGATGTTCCAGGA
>ONNE01000078.1 GCA_900319095.1 uncultured Eubacteriales bacterium
TAGCATTTTCTTATGATCCCAATCAGGCTTTGATCGAGGACTTTAATCTGCATATTCAAAGAGGACAGCGCGTGGCGATCGTGGGGCCGACCGGATGTGGAAAGACAACATTGATTAATCTTTTGATGCGGTTTTATGATGTGGATCGCGGGACGATTTCGGTGTCCGGCAGGGACATTCGCACTCTCACCCGGTACAGCCTGCGAAACAGCTTTGGAATGGTTTTACAGGAAACATGGTTGAAACAGGGGACGATTCGTGATAATATTGCGATGGGATATCCCGATGCCTCTCAGGAAGAGATTGAGAGAGCGGCAAAATCCAGCTATGCACATAATTTTATCAAAAGATTGCCACAAGGCTATGATACCATCATCGGAGAGGATGGAGGAAGTCTGTCTGCGGGTCAGAAGCAGCTTCTTTGCATCGCCAGGGTGATGTTGTGCCTGCCACCGATGTTGATTTTGGATGAGGCGACATCTTCGATTGATACGCGCACGGAGATGCACATTCAAAAGGCATTTGCGCACATGATGAAGGGGCGCACGAGTTTTATCGTGGCGCACCGGCTGTCTACGGTTCAAGAGGCGGACGTGATTCTGGTTATGAGAGATGGCAGGATTATTGAGCAGGGAACCCATGCAGAACTTCTCGCAAAGGGCGGATTTTATCGCACGCTGTTTGATGCGCAGTGGTCTTGAGGGATCCGTCTGAAAAGAAATAAGAAAAAGGATTAGGGGGATGATTGTGAAGCGATGGATGTTGATGCTGGCAGTGATGCTGGCTGCTTTATTGGTGGGAGTGAATCAGAAGACAGATGCGAAGGCCGGTTCTCTCAGTACGAGAGGCGTATGGGTCTCATGTTTTGATTATGAGGATTTAGGTCTCAGCAATGTGTCCGAGAGTGAGTTTCGAAAGAATGCAAATACCTTGTTTTATCGGATTAAGGCAAACGGATGCAATACGGTCTATTTTCATGTCCGGTCCTACGATGATGCAATCTATCCTTCTGAAGTGGTCGGATGGAGCAAAAAACTCTCAAAAGGCGGGAAAGCACTTTCCTATGATCCACTTGAGATTGTGATTACATATGCTCATAAATACGGATTGAAATTCCACGCGTGGATGAATCCTTACCGCGTTACCAAAAAAAAGGTATTGGATCCCGGAAAGGAAAAGACGACCGAGAGGATTGTCGCACAGGTAAGTGAGATTATTGAGAACTACAAGGTAGATGGAATCCATTTTGATGATTATTTCTATCCGACCAATGAAAAGAAATACAAAAAGGTCTCACGGGCGACCAGAATGAAAAATGTCAACCAGATGGTCGAGGAAGTCTATGCCACCGTAAAAGAAAAGAGCAAAAAATTACAATTTGGCATTAGTCCGGCAGGCAATATAGACTACTGTAAAAAGATTGGGGCAGATGTTGAGACATGGTTGTCAGAGGATGGTTATGTCGACTATATTGTTCCGCAGATCTACTGGTCGGATAATTACATTCTGGAAGGAGAAAAGACAAAACTTTTTACCGAGCGGCTCAAAGAGTGGCGGGAGATCAATGTGAATGATGTGCCTATGTATATTGGACTGGCCCTGTACAAGGCGGGATACCGGCTCAAGGAAGATCCGGGCTGGACAAAGACATCTAAAAATATAGTGAATCAGCTAAATAAAATCAAAAATGGCAATACAGAGGGCTATGTGCTGTTTGCTTACGTTGATCTGTATCAGTCACATGCGTCCAAAGAAGTGAAGAATTATCTGGCGAAGATTACCACACTGTCCCTCAACTGCTCAAAAAAGACACTCCGTGCCGGCAAGACATACAGATTAAAAGCGACCGCCTCTCTAAAGAGGGTACAAAATGCAATCAAGTGGAAATCCGCCAACAGGAAAGTGGCGACGGTAAGTAAGAACGGCACAGTCAAAGCAAAGAAAAAGGGAAAGACAAAGATCTATGCGTACTATGGGAGCAAGAAAAAATCGTGCCAGATCAGGGTGAAATAAGAAGGACAAGAGAGAGCGATGAGTGATTGTGAGTACTGTGTTTTTTACGTATACGATGACGAGGGTTATGCCGAGTGCGAAGTGAATTTAGATGAGGATGAGATGGCAAGATTTTTGAGTTCATCCTATACGCGGTGCCCTTATTATCAGGCGGATGATGAGTACCGGATTGTGAGGAAACAAAATTGATTTGGATATACTATGCAGCGATCAATTTGTTCGCGCTGGCACTGTATTATGCGGACAAAAGAAAAGCACAGAAGAAAGCGTGGAGAATCCCGGAGAAAACGTTGATTCTTGTCAGCTTTTTGGGTGGTGGCATCGGTTCGTTCGTGGCGATGTTTTTGTTTCATCACAAAACCAGAAAAATGAAGTTCCGGGTGCTTGTGCCGGTGGCCATTTTTCTCCACATACTGCTGGTGGGGGCGGTTGTGCTGCCTCACTTCAAATGGGACAACCATGCGAAGATAAAGGAAGTGCTTGGGGCGGTTGAAAAAGAGACCGGAGAAGTCTTAGATACAGATACACACTTTTTCTGTCATCGGGGATATGCCGGTAAATATCCTGAAAATTCCAGGATTGCAGAGAAAATGGCGCTCAAAGAAGGGGTTTATGGAACCAATTATGATATCTGGCGAGCGCAAAAAAGACCACGCTGAATGCCATGACAAACTATGTGGCACCGGAAAGTTTAACCAGTGCGATGGCGTATGCAAAAGCCTGCAAAAAATATGGCATTACGAACGTGGTCGCTCATTACAAATCATAAAAAAACTCCAGCCCTATCATCTGTATTCGATTAGAGTGGCAGATCTGTCCTGGAAAAAATGAGAGGAATCTATTTGATGATCGTTCCGATTCTCTCTTTTACGCCCTGATAGGCTTCTTCCAGTTTTGTGATCACAGCAGTTCTTCCTTTTTGTGCGGCAACAAAATTCACACCTGCATCAATCTTCGGAAGGGATGTTAATGGATCAAAGTGCCCCTCATCGATTAATTCGATGGCTTCTTCTACCGAGAGATTGCCAAGAGGACGGTTTTCGTCACTTGTTGTCAGGTACTCGGTGGATGTCAAAATCAGAAGGTGCGAGGCATCGATCATATCAGCGAGCTTTGCCGCAGTATAGTCTTTTTCAATGACGGCACTTGCTCCCTTGAGTTTGATTCCCTGTTCCATGACAGGAATGCCGCCGCCACCGGCTGCGATCACCAGCTGCCCGGCATCCAGGAGTGTCGTGATGGCATCAATTTCATATATGTCAATCGGACGGGGAGAGGCGATGATTCTGCGATAGCCATCTCCCTCTCTGGTTACATGATTTCCTTTTTCTTCTTCTGCCTCTGCCTCATCTTTGTTCATGATGCGGCCAATGACCTTGGTCGGATGCTGAAAGGCTTTATCAAACGGGTCAACCCGAACTTGTGTGATGATGGTTGAAACCGGCTTGAATATCCCTCGTTTTAACAGCTCTGAGCGTATGGCATTCTGCAGATCATATCCAATGTATCCCTGGCTCATGGCCCCGCAAAGAGACATCGGAGCTACCGTATAGCGGGAGTCCAGACGGGCGAACTCGGTCATGGCGGTTTGAATCATACCCACCTGCGGACCATTGCTGTGAGTGATGACGATCTGATATTTTAATTCTACCAGATCAGCGATGGATTCTGCTGCAATCTTAACATTTTTTTGCTGCTCCGGGAAAGTTTCGCCAAAGGCGTTGCGCCCAAGAGCAACGACAACTCGTCTTTCTTTCATGGTCAACCTCCTAAATCAAGCACTGAAAGGATATTGACATTATAGCAAATTTAACCATAACATTCAACTGTGTTCTTGCCAAATGAAATAAAATAAAGTATAATAAAAATAGTTTGAATTTTGATACGTGTTGATATGATGGGATGGGGCGACAGCATCGCAGGAGAGTGTACGCATATGTTGATAGAATTTATTGGGGCGGATCATGAAGTGACAGGAAGCTGTCACTATATGGAAGTGGGAGATAAAAAGTTCTGTGTCGATATTGGTATGGAACAGGGGCAGGATCTGTTTGAGAATCAGGAATTGCCGGTAAATCCCTCTGAACTGGATTTTATTTTGCTGACGCACGCACATATTGATCACACGGGGCTTTTGCCCATGTTATATGCCAGAGGGTTCCGTGGAGAGGTCTATGCGACCAAGGCAACAGTAGAACTGAGCCGTATTATGTTGCGTGACAGTGCGCATATTCAACAGTTTGAGGCAGAGTGGAGAAACCGCAAAGCACAGCGGTCGGGCGGAGTTTCTTATCAGCCGATTTATACGATGGAAGATGCGATAGGGGCGATTCGCCTCTTAGTTTCATGTGCATATGATACTAAGATACATATCTGTGATGAAGTCACGGTTCGGTTTACCGATGTGGGGCATCTGTTGGGCTCCGCCTCGATTGAGGTATTTGCTACCGAGGGAACGGATGAGCGCTGCGTTGTCTTTTCCGGTGATATTGGAAATGAGAACAAGCCATTGCTGAGAAGCCCGATGTATACGAAGGCGGCGGACTATGTGGTCATGGAGTCGACCTATGGTGACCGGCTGCATGATGCGAAGAAGCCGGATCATGTGGGAGAACTCGCGGATATCATTGAAGAGACCTTTGAGCGGGGAGGCAATGTTGTGATCCCATCGTTTGCTGTGGGGCGGACACAGGAATTGCTGTATTACATTCGTCAGATCAAAGAGAGGGGGCTGATTACGAGTGACCCTGATTTTGAGGTGTATGTCGACAGCCCGTTGGCGGTTGAGGCGACGAATATTTTTGGGAAAAATGTGAAAGAATGTTTTGATAAAGAGGCAAAAGAATTAGTTGAAAAAGGAATCAATCCGATTGGCTTTACGGGGCTGAAGCTGTCGATTACCAGTGACGACAGTAAAGCGATCAATTTTGATATGCAGCCGAAGGTGATTCTCTCGGCATCCGGTATGTGTGAGGCGGGCAGGATCCGTCATCATCTAAAGCATAATCTGTGGAGGCCGGAGAGCACGATTGTCTTTGTGGGGTATCAGACCAGAGGGACATTGGGCCGGACTCTTTTGGAGGGAGCCGAGCAGGTAAAGTTATTTGGAGAAGTGGTAGAGGTTAAGGCAAAGATCGTAAAGATGTCGGGGACGAGCGGCCATGCAGACCGGGATGGTCTTATGAAATGGGTAAATGGTTTTTCAGAGCGCTCGCCGAAGAGAGTATTTGTTGTCCATGGTGAAGATAAGGTATGTGAGAGCTTTGTGAGGACATTGGAGGATTCCGGCTATCTTGCTTCTGCTCCGTACAGTGGAACGGTTTTTGATTTGATTACCGGTGATTTTGTCGCTGAGGCAGAGCCGGTGGCTGTCAAGAAGAAGAGAGCGGCGAGCAAGCGTGCGGATGATTTGTTTGAGCGTCTTGTTACAGCGGGCCAGAGATTGCTTTCTGTAATTCGCAAAAATAAGGGTCTGAGCAACAAAGAGACATCAAAATTTACGGATCAGATAAATGCGCTATGTGATAAATGGGATCGTTAAAAGAAAGGAATGTTCGGGGGTGAGTTTGTGGCGACGAGAGTTGGAGAGACGAGTGCCGTTAGTCGCGCTATGATGGAAGAAGAAGTAAAAAAGATTGTTTTGAATCATTTTCACGCTGTGTATGTAGACCGGGACATCAGCAGTTCCATGGAACACATCAGTCAGAAAATACGATGGATTGGGTCAAAGGATTTCTATATCGCACACTCCAAAGAAGAGTTCCGGCAGATGTTAGAGAGAGAATTGGGAAGTCTTCCGGGACGATGTGCCATAGAAGTTATGGCGGCAGAGGGTGTCATGCTGACCGAAGATTGCTTTACGGTTTCCGGTGAGTTCGACATACGGATTCCGCATCCGCTTCAGCTCGTCTATCAGAGGATGCGTTTTACTGCGATGCTCGTATTAGAGAACGGTGAGTATATGGTGGTATCCCTGCAGACATCAATCAGCAGTGATGACAAGATAAAATATGAGACAAAAACGATGAATGGCGATTCGATGAAGATGTTGGCAGATGATCTTCGTCGCCAGAATCAATATGATCCCGTGACGGGGCTCTATACATTGGAGGCTTTTAAACAGGTCGTGGAAGATGTGTTAAAGAAAGAGCCGGATAGCAGGTTCGTGATGCTGTGTACGGATGTCACTCATTATGAGCAGGTCAACAATCTCTATGGTCTCAAGCGGGCAGATAAGATGCTGTCCGACTTGTCGGTATTGCTCACGACGTTCAGTCAGAATGTGCGTGTCAGCTGCCGGAGTATCGCTGATCATTTTCTGGTGCTTATGACATACATGGATAGAGAGTTGTTAGAAGAGGAACTGCGTAAGCTCTGCAGTGAATTTCGTAACACAATATCAGAGGAATATATTGAGGCGGCTCCGAGATTGGGAGTGGGTGCTTATGCGATTACCAATCTCAATGAAGATATTGATTCGATTGTTGAGCGAACCAATATGACGCGCAAAGCCTTGAAGCTGAATCATGGCATTGAAGTTGTGTTTTACGATGCCAGGATTTTTAAGCGGATCGAAAAGATGAATGAGATTGAGTCATCTATGCAGGGAGCACTCGAAAATGGAGAGTTCAAGGTTTTTATCCAGCCGAAGTACAGCCTGACGGACAATCAGATTGTAGGAGCAGAGGCACTGTGCCGGTGGATTCATGACGATGGTTCGATGGTCTATCCGGATGAATTCATTCCTGTTTTCGAGGAAGATGGATTTATCGCTGAGCTGGATTTTTATATGCTGGAGCAGGTGTGCCGTATGTTGAAGAGGCGTGAGGAGGAAGGTCGCAAGTGCGTGGCGGTCTCTATCAATCAGTCGCGCGTTCTCTTGCAGGATACCCAGTACGTATCCAAAATAGCAGCGATACTCAAACGGTATGAGATTCCGAGTGAGTATATTGAGCTGGAGCTGACAGAGAGAATTTTTCAGGATGATCTGACCGGTTTTGCCAGAATGATGGGAGAATTGAAAAAACACGGTATTCGTTGGTCGATTGATGATTTTGGAACCGGATATTCTTCACTGAATCTCTTAAAAGAACTTCCGGTGGATATTTTAAAGATTGATAAGTCATTTTTGGATGAGACAGAAACATCCGAGATGAGTAAAATTATTATCCGCAAGACGGTTGAGCTGGCGCAGGAATTAGACAAATACGTTGTCTGCGAGGGTGTTGAGACAGAATCGCAAGCAGACTATCTGCGCAATATCCGATGTGATATGGCACAGGGATATCTGTATTCGCAGCCACTGCCGATGCAGGATTTTGAACAATTGTTGGATGAGGAGATGGCTGTATAACATATGAAAAAGAAATTAAAACCCATACTGATTACGGTTGCCGTTCTGGCAGGGTTGACCGGAGGTGGAATCTATTTATTGGGGCGAGGGGGAAAATCGCTCAGTCAATTTGAAAAGCGCATTGCATCGGAGCAGTCCGATCAGTCGCAGGACCGGGCCTATCGCCATGATACAGGGAAGACAGCAGTGGAACTCCTTTTGTCCGGTGAGAATAAAAATGTACTTAATTTTGATCATGCGAATATTTATGATACAGCCGAATCTCAGGCGGCCAGAGACCGTCTGGACCGGGTGATCAAAAAGACGGATGTGGATTTTGAAAATCCCATTATTGCAGCGAATCCGTTTGGAACCAATGACAATACTTTTTATTTTCGGTTTGACACCGAATATAAAGGGATGGTTCGCTATACCATCACGGTAGAGGATGAATCCATACCGGATCATGTCAGATATGTCAATAACGGACAGGAGAAAAATCTGACAAAACAACATGAATTTATCGTATCGGGACTGGTTCCGGGAATGACCAACTATCTGATAATCGAAGTGCTGGACAGCTCTGGTGCGAGCCGTGATAAACTGACCTACAAATATACGGTGCCGGCGGCAAAGCTGTCAAATAAAATACCGGTAGAGACCGGAAAGAGTAAGCAGCTGGCAGAGAACGGATTGTATTTTGTTTTTCCTTCCGGTGAGAAGGATATTTATATCTATGACAATTCGGGAATCCTTCGCGATGTCGTTGGAACGGAGTCTGCTCATGGCAGCCGGATCTACCAGTCGGGGGATTCTGCGATCTATCAGGTGTCCGATAAGAAAGTGGCAAAAGTCTCTTCTCTGGGAATGGTAAAGGGAGTGACAACAGTAAAAGGCTATGGGAAAATACAGGATTTTTCATACGACGGTTATGACAATATCTACTGTCTGGTTCAAAAAAAGGGACGGCAGTATCTTGTTTCTGCCTCTTTTGAGACCGGCAAAACAAAACGTGTCTATACATTTCCCAAAGATATAAAAACAAAATCACTGACAACACCGGTCAACGGTACGATGTATGTTGCCTGCAGCAGTCCCGGCGGCATTATGAAATTGGAGGCTGTCACGAGTGCCAGGCCGGAGATTTCCTATGTTCTTGGAAAAAAGGCAGACTGGAAGAAGATTACCAAAAAAGACAAGTCACTGAAAAAGAAAATCATCGAAGAAGAGACTGCCGTCCGCTGGGATGTCTCAGGGGCAGTCCTGAATCTGAATGATCAGGTTTCGGATGGAAAGACAGATACCATATCAACGTATCTGGTAGAGAAAGACAAAGGAACCGGGATTGATTTTTCCATTCAGGGAAAAGAGAATAAGGTGTCAGTCAATATATCTCTTCCGACCGGACAAAGCAGTGCATGTACGGGGCAGACCTATGGGGATCATTTTGTGATCACGGATCTGGGCGCGGGCTCTGTGACCGAATACGACGAGGACGGGAAAACGGTAAAGACCTATTCGATGGGGCATTCGCTGGAGGGCATGACAAAGATGACATTGAATGGAATGTGCTTTTACAGTGGCAATTGACCGATTCGAAAGCTATCGGAATATTTCACAAAATAATTAGAAAAAAAATCATTTTTTTGTAAAAAATGGTTGAGATTATCCAAGTGTACGGTGTATAATAAGAACATCATATAAAAATTACTTTTAGGAGGGTATTATTTATGAGATTTTTTGTGGACACGGGTAAGATTGAAGACATCAAGAAAGCAAATGATATGGGGGTGATTTGCGGAGTTACCACGAATCCGTCTCTGATTGCTAAAGAGGGTGGAAAAAGTCAGGAGGAGATTCTCAAGGAGATTGCATCGATCGTAGACGGACCGATCAGCGGTGAGGTAAAAGCGACAACCGTTGATGCAGAGGGAATGATCGCAGAGGGACGTGAGATTGCAAAACTTCATGAAAATATGGTTGTAAAAATCCCTATGACGGTAGAGGGACTGAAAGCTACCAAGACACTGACCAGTGAGGGAATCAAGGTAAATGTGACTTTGATTTTCACAGCGAATCAGGCACTTCTTGCAGCGCGTGCCGGAGCGACTTATGTGTCACCGTTCCTGGGACGTCTGGATGACATTTCACAGCCGGGAATTGATTTGATCCGCGATATTGCAGAGATCTTTTCAATCAATGACATTGATACACAGATTATTGCAGCCAGCGTGAGAAATCCGATTCACGTTACGGATTGTGCACTTGCCGGAGCGGATATTGCCACAGTTCCGTACAATGTGATTGAGCAGATGACAAAGCATCCGCTGACCGATGCCGGTATTGAGAAATTCCAGAAAGACTATATAGCTGTATTTGGTGAGTAGAGAATGGATTGATTCGTTCCAGAAATTTGGAGGTATTATTTTATGGACAAGTTGAAACTTCAGCAGACGGCTGTCGAAGTCCGCAAAGGAATTGTGACGGGGGTACACAGTGCCAAGTCCGGTCATCCGGGCGGTTCTTTGTCGGCAGCTGATATTTACACATATCTCTTCTTTGAAGAGTTAAATATCGATCCGAAGGATCCGGACAAAGCAGATCGTGACCGCTTTGTTCTCAGTAAGGGACACACGGCACCGGGATATTATTCCACACTGGCGAATCGTGGCTTCTTTCCGGTAGAGGACTTGACAACACTTCGTCATGTGGGGTCATATCTTCAGGGACATCCGGATAAAAAGCATATTCCGGGTGTAGATATGTCGAGTGGTTCGTTGGGACAGGGAATCTCAGCGGCTGTCGGAATGGCGCTTTCTGCCAAACTAAGTGGGGATTCATATCGTGTATATACTTTGCTGGGTGATGGAGAGATTCAGGAAGGACAGGTATGGGAGGCAGCTATGTTTGCCGGACACCGCAAGTTGGATAACTTTGTTGCAATTGTAGATAACAATGGACTTCAGATTGATGGTGCCATTGAGGATGTCTGCTCGCCATATCCGATTGACGATAAGTTCAAAGCATTTAACTTTCATGTGATCAATGTGGATGGTCATGACTATGATGCTTTGAAGGCTGCTTTCGATGAAGCAAAAGCCACAAAAGGAAAGCCTACAGCTATTATTGCAAAAACCATAAAGGGCAAAGGGGTATCCTTCATGGAAAATCAGGCAAGCTGGCATGGAACGGCTCCGAACGATGAGCAATATGCACAGGCGATGGAAGAATTAGAGAAAGCAGGTGAGTCTTTATGTCAGAAGTAAAAAAGATCGCAACTCGTGAGAGTTATGGAAATGCACTCGCTGAACTGGGTGCAGAATTTGATAACCTTGTTGTATTGGATGCGGACCTTGCTGCTGCCACAAAGACTGGCGTGTTTAAGAAAGCTTTTCCGGATCGTCACATTGATTGCGGTATTGCAGAGTGTAACATGATGGGAATTGCAGCGGGGCTTGCGACAACGGGGAAAGTACCATTTGCCAGTTCGTTTGCGATGTTTGCGGCAGGCCGTGCATTTGAACAGGTTCGCAACTCCATTGCGTATCCACAGTTAAATGTCAAGATCGGTGCGACACATGCCGGTATCTCGGTAGGTGAGGACGGTGCGACCCATCAGTGCAATGAAGATGTTGCGCTGATGAGAACGATTCCGGGGATGACCGTGATTGTTCCATCAGATGATGTTGAAGCTAAGGCGGCAGTCAGGGCAGCTTATCTGCATCAGGGACCGGTATATCTTCGCTTTGGTCGTCTGGCAGTGCCGGTGATCAACGACAAGCCGGATTATAAATTTGAACTTGGCAAAGGAGTTGTTCTCCGCGAGGGAAAAGATGTGACGATTGTGGCATCCGGACTTCCGGTGGCCAATTGCCTGGAAGCAGCAGAGAAATTGGCGGCAGATGGCATTGATGCAAAGGTGATCAACATTCACACGATTAAGCCGTTGGACGAGGATTTGATCATTTCCTCGGCAAAAGAGACTGGAAAAGTTGTCACGGTAGAAGAGCATTCCGTGATCGGTGGTCTGGGAAGTGCCGTGTGCGATGTATTATCTGAAAAAGCGCCGACACCGGTATGCAAGATTGGTGTAAATGATGTGTTTGGTGAGTCGGGTCCGGCAGTAGAATTAGTTAAGAAATACGGTTTGGATGCTGACAGCATTTATGAAAAAGTAAAAGCATTTGCTAAATAAATGAAAAACCAAGAGGGTAATGGACTGTTGCGGGGTGTGACAGTCCATTTTTTCGGCTTTTTTGGGGAAATTAGGAGAAAAAAATGACGATTACATCTGCTGCCCAAAAGATAATTCTTCAGGAAATGGAAAAAAATCAAATGAATGCGATTGAGCTGATTACCAGAGCATGTCCCTGTTGCGGATGCTCGTTTGAGTGTTCTCTGATTCATGCCTCCCGTCGCACTCTGAGGGAAGAGTCACACAAGATCAATGGGATTGATGTTGTGATGGATGCCACGACAAAGAGGCAGTCCTTGTATGTCACAGTAGATGAGGAGGATGGGAAACTTCTGATTCGTGATGAGACACCCGCAGTCAGGATTCACGGGTACCGCGGTTTTTCCTTGTCGTAATTGTCGAAGTGAGTTATACTATTAGAATTAGTACAGGGGGCAAAATCATGCAGCAATTTAAAATGAAACCATTTCAGCAGCCGCCCGATCTTCGCATTGAAGTGCCGGGATCGAAAAGTATCACCAACCGGGCTCTGCTGCTTGCGGCACTGGCGCAGGGGGAGAGCACACTAAAGGGTGTTCTTTTTAGCGATGATTCGAGAGTTTTTATGGAAGCGTTAAAGACACTTGGTTACCGGGTGGAAATCGACGAACAAAGAGCGCAGGTAACGGTTGAGGGGCGAGGGAGAGAAATTCCCCATCAGGGAGAGGAAATCTATGTTGGAAGTGCGGGGACGGCAGCGAGATTTTTGACGGCAATGCTTGCTCTAAGCGGTGAGTCCTATCATATGACATCTTCCGGGCAGATGAAAAAAAGACCGATGAAGCCACTTCTCAAGGCGTTGGAGCAGTTAGGAGCGGTATTTGAATTTGAGGACGAGCCCTATGCATTTCCGTTTACGATAAGAAAGAGAAAACAGATCATCCGTGAGCGGGTGGAACTAAATATAGATGAGAGCAGTCAGTTTTTGAGCGCAATGCTTTTGTGCGGTGTCCTGGTTCCGGAGGGATATGAGATTGTTCTGACGGGACAGAGAAAGGCAAAGTCGTATGTTCAAATTTCGATGAAAATGATGAGAGAATTTGGCTGTGAGATGGAGCAGATATCGGAAAATACTTACCGTCTTCTTCCCGGACAGTCCTATCGGGCGATGAACTATCAGGTGGAGCCGGACGTATCGGCAGCATGTTATTTCTATGCAATGGCAGCTGTCAATGGCGGAAGAGCTCTGGTATTTAATGTTTTTTTTGACAGTACGCAGGGCGATATACAGTTTTTGAAGGTTTTGGAATCCATGGGATGTGATCTGGAAGAAAAAGATGAGGGGATTCTTCTGACGGGACCGGATTTTGAAAATGGCGGATGCCTGCGGGGGATAAATGTCAGAATGAGTGATTTCTCAGATCAGAGCATGACTCTGGCAGCAGTTTCTGTCTTTGCGCGGGGGCAGACGGAAATCAGCGGGATCGGTCACATACGGAGACAGGAATCGAATCGGATTCAGGCGATGGTGAACGAATTGAGACGACTCGGCGTGGACTGTGAGGAGAAAGAGGATGGAATTGTGATTACCCCCGGGGAATTGTTCGTAGACGATAAGAATCCCATTGTCGTACAGACTTATGAGGATCACCGCATGGCGATGTCATTCGCGATATGGGGAACAAGATTAAAGGGCATCATCATTGACAATCCTATGTGTTGCACAAAAACATTTGAGAAATTCTTTGAGGTGTTGACAAATTTAGATTTATGTTTAGAATAGTTTTATAAGAATTTTCAGATACAGAGGAGGTTCCGTGTGAAAAAGATAATCGAGCAATTACAGGAAAAGATGCAGGAAGGATTTGAAAAGGCAGGATTTGACAAAAAATATGGAATGATTACCGTGTCAAACCGGCCGGATTTATGCCAATATCAGTGTAACGGTGCAATGGCAGCGGCAAAAGAGTACAAAAAAGCACCGGTAATGATTGCGCAAGAGGTCGTATCCGGTCTGACAGAGGATGAGGTATTTGAAACAATCGAAGCGGTTAATCCGGGATTTATTAATATCACGGTGAGTGGAAGCTTTCTCGCAGAGCAGACGGACAAGATGAAAAAAGAAGAGCGCTTTGGCATTGAAACGCAGGAAAAAGAGAAGACAATCGTAATCGACTACGGTGGACCGAATGTCGCAAAACCGCTTCATGTCGGTCATTTGCGCTCTGCCGTGATTGGGGAGAGCGTAAAGAGAATCTGTCGTTTTATGGGAAATCACGTAATCGGTGATGTGCATTTGGGAGACTGGGGACTTCAGATCGGCTTGATCATTACGGAATTAAAGAGAAGACAGCCGGAACTTCCTTATTTTGATGAAGCATTTGATGGGGATTATCCGGATGAGGCACCGTTTACCATCAGTGATCT
Source organism: uncultured Eubacteriales bacterium (assembly GCA_900319095.1). GTDB lineage: Bacteria > Bacillota > Clostridia > Lachnospirales > Lachnospiraceae > Eubacterium_F. The sequence goes on from ONNE01000078.1 coordinate 13,947, forward strand.
GGAGGAAATATATCCTTATGCCAGTGCGTATTCCAAAGAGCATGGAGATTATTTAAAAGAGGCACAGGAAGTGACCGCACAGCTGCAGGATGGCAGACGGGGATATAAAGCGTTGTGGGAGCACATTTTAGACGTGTCGATCAAAGATCTTAAGAAAAACTATGATGAGCTCAATGTGGAGTTTGACCTGTGGAAAAAAGAAAGTGATGCCCAGCCATACATTCCGGATATGGTCGCAAAGTTAAAGGATGAGGGATATGCCTATATCAGTGAGGGGGCACTTGTGGTGGATGTCGCTCTGGAGAGTGATAAAAAAGAGATTCCTCCTTGTCTGATTGTCAAGTCAAATGGAGCGACTCTTTATGCTACAACGGATCTTGCGACCATTGTTGAGAGAGAAAAACTGTTTCATCCGGATCAGATCATTTATCTGGCGGATAAAAGGCAGACCATGCATTTTACCCAGGTTTTCCGGGTGGTCAGGAAAACCGGCATAGTAAATCCGGACATAGAACTGAATTTTATCGGATTCGGAACGATGAATGGAAAAGATGGAAAACCATTTAAGACCAGAGATGGGGGAGTGCTTCGCCTTCAGGCCCTGCGAGAAGAGATCAATCAGGAAGTATACAATAAAATGATGCAAAACCGTGACTACTCAGAGGAAGAGGCAGAAAAAATATCTGCGAAGGTGGGACTCGCAGCACTCAAATACGGAGACCTGTCGAATCAGGCATCAAAGGATTATATTTTTGATATTGAGAGGTTTTCATCGTTCGAGGGAAATACCGGACCTTATATTTTGTACACCATTGTTCGGATTAAATCGCTGATTGCCAAACACCGGGAAAATGGTGGTGTCATAGAGGACAGACCACTTCTTCCACCAATTTCGAAGAGTGAGACGGATTTATATCTTGCGCTGAATAAATTTGCCGATGCGGTGGAGTCAGCATATAAGGAATTGGCACCGCACCGGATCTGTCAGTATATCTATGAACTCTCAGAGGCGCTGAATCATTTTTATCATGAGACAAAGATTTTGGCACAGGAGGATGAGGAGAGAAAGAATTCCTATCTTCAGTTGATGGATCTGGTGCAGAGGGTACTGGAGCAGAGCATCGACCTGCTTGGTTTTTCAGCACCGGAAAAAATGTAAGTAAAGAGAGGAAAAAGCATGTATCAGGAGATATCGAGACTTATCATGTATGGCAATCTGCCACCGGACTCTATTCTTGTAAAATTAGGTGATATTTTTGCGGAGATCGACAGGGACAAAGAGTACCATACAGACGAGATGGTTCGGGCCGTGTATGAGCAGATCTATCGTCTGCTTGAGCTGGCTACCAAATATGGTTTTGATGATAACCTGTGGCATTGTTATATCGCTTTTTTGCTTGCGATGCAGGAAAACCCGTTCAGTATTCTCTGTGAGACGGTGGGAGCGTCCCGGGAAGCGTCTGCCAACCAAATTGTCAGAGAGGATATGAAGAGTTTTTACCGTCTGTTTCACTATGATTTTTCGCAAAAAGAGTCTGAGCTTGGAATCGATTGTTTTCGCATTGTGACCCATTACCACTCCATGGCGAAGGCAGAAAATACATATAACAAAAGTGTTAGTGAAAAAGTGAGGGAACTGGCAAAAAATCTTTTGTCTGCCAAAGACAGTGACGAGATGTTTGATATCTTGACTTCCTTTTATCAGCGCTATGGAGTCGGCAAATTTGGACTGAATCAGGCCTTCCGGGTGATTCATAGAGAGGATGAGGTGTTGTTGTCACCGATCACTCATACAAGTGATGTGAGTTTAGAGGATCTGATCGGATATGAGGAGCAAAAAAGACAATTGCTCGAGAACACAGAGGCCTTTGTTGAGGGACGAAAGGCAAATAACTGTCTTCTCTACGGAGACAGTGGAACCGGAAAATCCACCTGTATCAAAGCAATCCTCAACCGGTTTTACGATCGGGGACTTCGGCTGATTGAAGTATATAAACATCAGTTCCGGGATCTGTCTGATATCATTGAACAGATCAAAAACCGCAATTACAAATTTATTATATACATGGATGACCTCTCCTTTGAAGAATTTGAAATTGAATATAAATATTTAAAAGCGGTCATTGAGGGCGGGATGGAAGTTCGGCCGGACAATGTATTGATCTATGCGACATCGAATCGCAGGCATCTGATTCGCGAGACATGGAGTGATCGTTCGGATATGTCACAGGATGAACTTCACCGATCGGATACGATGCAGGAAAAACTGTCGCTGGTGGCCCGCTTTGGCGTCACGATTAACTTTAGCCGGCCTCAAAAGAAACAGTTTGATGAAATTGTGCTGGGACTGGCCCAGGGACAGCCGGACATTCACTTGACCAAAGAAGAATTGATCCGTCAGGCGAATGCATGGAGCATTCGAAACGGAGGATACTCAGGGAGGGTTGCCGAACAGTTTATTATCCATCTGAAATCCATGGCTAAGTGAGGGTAAAAGGTATATGTTTGAACGTTTTTATCCGGATGAGACCGTCTCATCCGCATATGAGATTGATTACGAAAAATTATATAAAAAAGGCTACCGGGGAATCTTGTATGATATTGACAATACACTGGTGGAACACGGCAAGGATGCGACAGAGCAGGCAAAAAAACTGTTTTCGAAATTGAGGAAAATGGGATTTTCCTGTGGACTGATTTCGAATAATAATAAAGAAAGAGTCGAGCGGTTTAATCGCGACATTGATGTTCATGCTGTGATAAAAGCCGGCAAGCCCTCTGTAAAAGGATATCGCTATGCGATGCGCATGATGGGGACGGATACCGCAAACACGGTTTTTGTCGGTGATCAGCTTTTTACCGATATCTGGGGAGCCAAACGAAGCGGAATCCATAGTATCCTGGTTCGTCCGATTGACAAAAAAGAGGAAATTCAGATTGTATTAAAGCGATATTTAGAAAAAATCGTCATGAGGGAATACAGAAAAAAAAGAGGGTTCAGATAATGGGAAAAGAGATTGTAGAAAAGATATTGAAGCAGCAAAAAACAGATGCCCTTTTACTGACCGATGCGGCCAATATGAGATTTTTGTCCGGATTTACCGGAGAGGGATATGTGTATCTGTCAAATGAGAAAACATGGATTGTGACAGATTCACGCTATACGGTTGCGGCAAAAAATACGTGTCCGGACAGTACGGTGATCTGTTGGAAGGCAGGAGATTATTTTGGACCACTTGTCGAGGCAGTCAGAGAAGATGATGTAAAATCTCTTGGCATTGAAGATGAGAAAATGACATTATCGGAATATCGCAAGCTGAGAGAAGGTTTGGATAAGCAGAATCTGACAGACGTTTGCCTAGTGGATATGAAAGATCAGATCTCTGTGCACCGGGGAGTAAAACAAGCGTGGGAAATCGATTTGATCCGTGAGGCGGAGTCTGTGGGAGACCGTGCTTTTGAACGGCTTTTGCCGGAATTACGGGCTGGCATGACAGAAAAACAGGTGGCGGCAAGGATTGAATTTTATATGAAAGAGGAAGGAGCGGAAGGCTTCAGTTTTGATACGATTGCGGCATCCGGTCTCAATTCAGCGATGCCCCATGCCGTTCCGACCGATAAGAAATTGGAGCAAGGTGACTTCCTGACGATGGATTTTGGCTGTCTGTATCACGGATATTGTTCTGATATGACAAGAACCGTTGTGATCGGAAAGGCATCGGAAAAACAGAGAAAGGTATATGATACCGTTTTGCTGGCGCAGAAGACAGCGATGGATCAGATGCGTCCGGGGATGACGGGACGGCAGATTGATGCTCTGGCAAGAGACGTGATCAGAGAGGCCGGATATGGGGAATATTTTGGACACTCTCTGGGACACTCCGTGGGACTGGAAATCCATGAGAGACCGGTGTTCTCAAAAAATGAGAAGACGGTTATACAGCCGGGGATGGTCATTACGGTTGAACCCGGAATCTATATAGAAAATTTTGGTGGCGTGCGCATTGAAGATGTAGTAGTTATCACAGAAAACGGATGTGAGAGTCTGGCTCATTCCCCCAAAGAACTGATTGAAATACTGTGATAGGTAAGGTCGATAAATACGTGTGAATGGAGGAAGAGAATGAGACCCAGAGTTTGTGTCCCGATCGTGGATAGCCTTCGCCGGCGTATTACGGATCGGGCGAGAGAGCTGAGAGAACTTCCAATCCAGATGGTCGAGTGGCGGGTGGACTACTATGCCGGCTATGAGGCAGAGGTGAGAAGTATTGTGAAGGAGTTAAAGGAAATTCTTGAAGACAAAGAATTGATCGTCACATTGAGAACGGAATATGAGGGAGGAGAGAAAAACGGCTCGCGATTTGATTATTTTGGCATGATTGAAGGCGTGTTGCAGGATGGCGCGGCAGATTATGTGGATGTTGAGATTGAGAGAGATGAAAAATGGCTCAGTAAAATCAGTCATCCGTATCGCGAATCACATACCGGGATAATCGGTTCTTTTCATGACTTTGACAAGACGCCAGAGAAGGACTCGATTCTTGGCATTCTTGAGAAATCAAAAGAACTCGGATGCCGGATGGGAAAAATTGCCTGTATGCCTCACTGTGAGGAGGATGTCGATACCGTGTTGATGGCGACAAAACAGATGCGGGAGAATCATCCGGAATATCCCATTATCACCATGTCGATGGGGGCATTGGGAAGCCGTTCCCGGCTGTATGGGGGACTTTACGGTTCGGAGGTTTCCTTTGGTTGCGAACAAGAGCAGTCAGCTCCGGGGCAGATGGATGTTCATGAGATGCTCCGGGTGTTTGATAAGATTTATGCAGGGAAAAAGCATATTATCCTGATCGGTTTTATGGGAGTGGGAAAAACCTGTATTTCGAAAGAGCTCAGCAGTCAGACACAGAAACCGGAGATTGACACTGATGCGTGGATCGAAAAAAACGAGGGACGCAGTATCCGGGAAATCTTTGAAGAAGATGGTGAAGAATATTTTCGCAGAGTGGAGACGAATCTGATTGATGAGCTGGGAGAACAGCCACCGTCGATTGTCTCCTGTGGGGGTGGTATGGCGCTCCGGGAGATCAATGTGCGCAAGCTCCAGGCGTTGGGAGAAGTTGTTCTGTTGACGGCAAAGCCGGACACGATTTACGAGAGAGTGAAGGATGACACCGGCCGTCCGCTGTTGCAGGGAAATAAGAACGTGGCATTCATAGAAAAACTAATGAGTGAGCGCCAGCCCTATTATGAGAGAGCTGCCACGAAGTGTGTGGCGACCGATCAGCGGCCGGTGGAAGACATTGCGAAAGAAATACTTGAAAAATGTAATCAAATATAATAAAATAGAGAAAGATATGTACGAATTTTTGAGCCGGATACGGCGGAAAGAGAGGAAAATATGGTATCAGCAGGAGATTTTAGGAATGGTTTGACAATTGAGATTGATGGGGTTGTGTATCAGGTCATTGAATTTCAGCACGTAAAACCAGGAAAGGGTGCTGCTTTCGTGCGCACAAAGTTAAAAAATGTTGTCGATGGTGGTGTGGTTGAGAAAACTTTCCGTCCGACTGAGAAATATCCGCAGGCTCATATTGATAAAAAAGAAATGCAGTATCTGTACAATGATGGAGAGATGTACAACTTTATGGACAATGAGACATACGAGCAGATTGCATTGACGCAGGATGCGGTGGGTGATTCCATGAAATTTGTAAAAGAAAATGACAATGTCAAGATGGTTTCCTATAAGGGCAACATTTTTGCCATTGAGCCACCGATGTTTGCAGAGCTTGAGGTGACAGAGACAGAGCCGGGTGTCAAGGGCGATACAGCGACGAATGTGACAAAGCCGGCAACGGTTGAGACGGGAGCACAGGTTGCCGTTCCGATTTTTGTCAATCAGGGAGATCGCATCCAGATTGACACTCGTACGGGAGAATATCTGAAGAGACTGTAATTGATAAAAACAGAAATCAATCAATGATCGAGTTTGATATAGAAAAGAGTTTAGCCATTTAGTAAAAAAGGACGAGACCTTGGTTTTTCGCCTCGGAGTGAGTGGGTAAACTCTTTTACCGTTTGTAACAAAAAGAGCGCATTCAAATTGGGAGGAATTCCATGAAAAAACAGAAGATTGCCAAAATCATAGCGATTAACTTCATGAAGTCGATCGGCATCATGGCGCTTTTTTTTGCCGTTGGTGTTCTCAGTTTTTTTCTCACAAAACTGTATTACCGGTATACGGTAAAGGCAGAGAGGAGCACGGCATATGAACACGTGATAACGGTTAATACCGGCAATGAATCCAGTAACCTGATCTACAGTTATGATGAGAAGACAAAAAAAGTAAAGGCCATCGTGCTGGAGATGTTTGATGAGACGACCAAGAATCTGGTATATCTCACAATTCCGGCAAATACACAGATTTCGATTTCGTCAGAGACTTATGAACAATTGATGGAGGCGAGTCACAAAGTTCCACAGTTGGCGAAAATGTCCGACATCAATGAATATTTCAGCGGAGATGTCGCCTATGAGTACGGCATTCTGATTTTGAAAGAAGACCTAAAGGCGGATATTGGTTATTTTACAGCGATGAATTCAGACGTTTTCGAAAAGAACTTCCAAAATGTCGGTTCCAAAAAGAAACCGAAATACAAACCGAGTGAAGAACTCTTAAAGAAAATGGCAGATTGTTCCACCGAAAAAGACATGAAAAAGTTGATGTCAAATATGTGGGAAGATGTGATCAGCGATCTGACTTTATCCCAGAAACAGCATTATGCCAAAGCGCTGACCCAGGTAAATCATGAGTTTATCCGGGCATACCGCGCATATGGTTCCAGCAAGAACAAAGAATTTACTTTAAATGCGGTAAAGAACAAAAACCTGATCAATGACGTGTGGGAGTCTGAGGCATATACGACTGCGCAAAAGGGAAAGGCATCGGAAGACACAGCGGCTGTCGCACACACGATTCAGATCACCAATGGGAGTGGAATAACGGGTCTGGCCGCTGCTTATCAGGATAAATTAAAACAGGATGGATGGAATGTCCAGGGTGTGGGAAACTATGTGGGAGGCATTCAGACATCAACCGTAATTTATGCGCAGAAAAAGAGGTGGGCAAAGGGGCTGCTGGGATATTTTAAGAATGCAAGAATTGAGAAGGCAACAAAATTGACCAATGGGGCGGAGATCGAAATCGTGCTGGGTACGGAAGATAAATTATCCTAAGTTCGGGGGGAGAACCGGAGAGGAGGGGTGTCGATGGGAACAAGGCTTAGAATCATGGGGCTGGAAGTAGATCTGTTGACCAGAGAAACCTTTCAGGAGTCAGTAGAAGGATTTCTGAGTGAAGATGGCCTGAACGTGATATACATGATTTCACTTGATTTTGTGGGCGCCTATGAGGAAAATGAATTGGTGCGGGAGGTACTGGGGCAGGCGGATCTGATCTTGCCGGGAGAAAAGGCGATTCTGTCTGCCCATCATGTCGATGTACTTGAGACAGGCGGCATGTTTGTCGATTACCGAAGTTTTATTGATTTTTCCGGGACGATCGGTCTGGAGGACAAAAAGTTTTATTTTATTCTTCGTGATGACCGTGAGGCGAGGGTTGTCAGACAGTATTTCGAGAGGCATTTTCCGGAGCAGAATTGTCTTGGCATTTTTGTGGCGGATGAGAATCAGCCGGAGGAAATGCTGGTAAATGACATCAATACCAAATTGCCGGACATTCTCTTTTTATCGATGGACAGTACCGGGCAGGAGGAGTGGATTGCCAACAATAAGAGCAGGCTCAATGCAAGGCTCTGTGTGGTCTGTGGCAGTATTCTTCCGCTTATGATCCGTGACAATGTTCATATACCCGGCTGGATCCGGTGCCTTCATTTGGGAAGGCCATACCGCTTTTTTGCGAGGATTCCCTATCTGAATTTTTTTAGAAAGCGAATATTCAAGCGACAAATGGACGATTATATTACCAAAAAGAAATTGGAGGGTAATCAGTCGGATGATGGGTCGATGGAAAGAAGAAATTAGTTCCTATGGTCTTGTGACGGTAGGAACTTTTCTTATGGCTGCGGGAACGCGAATGGTGTATGAGCCGATGTCAATGGTGACGGGAGGGTTTGCCGGGGTCGGAATTCTGCTGCGGCATTTTATTCCGATTCCCCTCTGGAGCGTCACCGTTGGCTTAAATATTCCCCTGTTTTTTTGGGCATATAAGCAATTGGGAGTCGCTTTTATTGAAAAGGCTCTGTATGGAACCATGTGCTTTTCTCTCGCACTGGCGGTTCTGCCGCAGATTTCTCTGGCAGAAGGTGATTATCTTTTGGCAGCTCTGCTGGGAGGAGCGTTGAATGGTATCGGTCTGGCATTTGTTTTTTTGCAGAGAGCGTCAACCGGAGGCTCAGATCTTTTGGCATCCCTTTTAAAACGATACTTTCCGGGGCTTGGTATGGCGGCAATTCTCTCTCTGATCGATGGGGCGATTGTGGTGGCGGGAATGATGGTATTTGGGGTCAAGACCGGACTGTATTCTGTGGTGGCGGTGTTTGTCACATCAAAGTTTACTGACCGGATTTTGGAGGGATTAAAATTTGCTAAAATGCTGTATATCATTTCCTCGGATCCGGAGTTTATTGCCCGCTTTGTCATGGAACAGCTGGGACGGGGCGTGACAGCGCTCAGAGGAACGGGAATGTACTCGGGAGATGAAAAAAAAGTACTGATGTGTGCCGTTTCCAGGAGGGAGGCGGTCTATGTGATCCAAATGGTAAAACAGAGAGATCCGGATGCTTTTGTCATTCTTTCAGATGCGAGAGAGGTGCTGGGAGAAGGGTTCCAGAATTGAGGGGGAAAAGTTATGCAATATTCACAAAAGATTTTAAATATTTTATGAAAAATAGATATGGCGTTTTTTATGGAAATAGTGTATATTAGAAAAGGATGATTGCTAAAATAAATTCGGGAGGCAGAAGAACATGGCAAGTTTATCATTAAAGAACATTAATAAAGTCTATCCGAACGGATTTCATGCCGTTAAAGACTTTAATCTTGAGATCGAGGACAAAGAGTTTATCATCTTTGTAGGTCCATCCGGATGTGGAAAGTCGACAACTCTTCGTATGATCGCAGGTTTGGAAGAAATTTCGAGTGGTGAGTTGTGGATCGGTGACAAGTTGGTCAATGACGTTGAGCCGAAAGATCGTGATATCGCGATGGTATTCCAGAACTACGCTCTGTATCCACATATGTCAGTATATGACAATATGGCGTTTGGTCTGAAGCTGAGAAAGACACCAAAAGATCAGATTGACCGCCTTGTACATGAAGCAGCAAAAATTCTTGGAATTGAGAACTTATTGGATCGTAAACCAAAGGCTTTGTCCGGTGGTCAGAGACAGCGTGTGGCGATGGGACGTGCGATTGTCCGTAACCCTAAAGTATTCCTGATGGATGAGCCGCTGTCCAACCTGGATGCAAAACTCCGTGTGCAGATGCGTGTAGAGATTTCCAAGCTTCATCAGAGATTGGAAACTACGATCATCTACGTTACACATGACCAGACAGAGGCATTGACACTGGGAACCCGTATCGTTGTTATGAAAGACGGTATCGTTCAGCAGGTATCTTCTCCACTGGATCTTTACATGAAACCGGATAATAAGTTTGTTGCAGGATTTATCGGATCTCCTCAGATGAACTTCATTGATGCCAAAGTTGTCGTATCCGGTTCGGATGTATTGCTTATGTTTGGCTCCAACAATATCAAGTTGCCGGAGAGCAAAGCAAAATATCTGATTGATGGCGGTTATGAAGATAAGACGATTACCTTTGGTATCCGTCCGGAAGATATTAAGGATGAGGAAGTATTTATCAA
>ONNE01000107.1 GCA_900319095.1 uncultured Eubacteriales bacterium
GATGATAGGTGACGCGATAAAGCGACGGAACATACAGCCCCTCAATCTGTGCTGCCATTTTCAAAAAACCCAGTCTTGAAATTCCCCTGTTCCGACACTCTTTGTACGTATCCAACAGTTGGCGGTAGGATGTTTCTCCCTCACCAATATAGACAATGTCAAAGAATGGGGCCACCGGTTCCGGATTGTACGTACAGGGACCTCCTGCCATGACAATCGGATCCTCCCATGTTCGTTCTCCGGCATACAGAGGAATTCCCGACAGATCTAAAATCTGCAAAATATTGGTATAGCACATTTCATATTGAAGTGTGATTCCCAAAAAGTCAAATTGTTTGACCGGCTGTTGACTCTCTAACGCAAAAAGAGGGATGTTTTGTTCCCTCAAAATTGCGTCCATATCCGGCCACGGAGAATATACTCTCTCACAGTAGACATCTTCCCATCGGTTGAACATATCATATAGAATCTGTATTCCCAGATGTGACATACCAATCTCATATACGTCCGGAAAACACATACAAAACCGAATCTCAACTTCATCGGGATTTTTCTTTACCATATTGATCTCATTGCCAATATATCTGGCCGGTTTTTCAACTCTCATTAAAAGCGCATCCGGTAATGCCAGTTTTCTCATTCTTTATCCTCTTTATCACAGTAATCGCTGTATCTCTCATCCATCAGTTCATCCGCATAATTCGCACTAAAGAACGGAAATTTTTCTGTGACCATGCGACATAATTGCCCGTGAACGGAAAAATAATTATCTTCCTGCGAAAGATTGGGATCCATCAGATTTTCAATCACTTCATCGGTGATGTTTTCATCGATCCATGACATCACTTCATCGGTAATTCTCTCTTCTTCTGACACAATGTCACGCAGGGTCCGGGCACGCACGAGCGAGACCACACCGACAATGAGAAACAGCACAAAAACAACTCCCATGATGACCATGGAAAATTCATTCATCCATTGTATGACATCCATAAAATTGAGGATGACCATCGCAAGTCCCACCACGCCAAAAATCAAAAATGAAACTCCGCTGAACTTTAAATCTGCATACTTATCCTTTTTCTTAACATAAACACTGCTCGCCTCTGTCCGCAGATCAGAGAACATCTCCTGTGCCTGCTCATTCTCGATTTCGGACAGCTTGTCATCAATCCATGCCGATAATTCATCCGGATTTTTGCTAAGAAGCATATTCTCCGCTTCTTCCTTTTCAAATTCCGCTACGACCAGCTGATACTTGTCCGTTTCATCCGATGGCGGAAAGATCGCAGCTGTCCCGATATCGCAATATTGCAGATACTCAAAAATTTTTTCAGCGAACGGCTCACTCTCGACTTCCATTAAAACTACCGGTGTTTCGGAATCTATTTCCTCCGGGAGTTCCTCTACTAACTCAATTCCACACTCCGCACAGGTTGTAACTCCCTCAACATATTCATTTCTACATTTGGGACACCATGCCATGGTCGTGTCCTCCTTTCATGGAAAATCCTTATTTTACCAGCAAAGAAGCTAATTCCTGTAATTCTTTTTTTGTATCTTCTTTGACCGTAGAGCGAATGGTTACGATTTTATCCAGCACCGTGATATTTTTCATGCCATCTAAATATCCCTGCATAGCTTTTGCCGCACACGGAGCCCAGGAACCATTCTCTACGAGTGCAACGGTACGATTCTGATATGCCTTGGAACGAAGTTTTACTAAGAAATCCTCCATTGGCAGGAACACTCCGCCATCGTAACTGGAGGCAACCAATACCATGCGGTCATATCGGAACGCATCTTCCACAGCCTCCGCCATATCCTCACGGCACAGATCGGTGATTGCCACTTTTGGCGCGCCGGCCTCTTCCAGCATCTTTGCCAATTCTTTCGCTGCTTTTGCTGAATTTCCATGAATGGATGCATAAGCAATAAAAATCCCCTCATCTTCCGGCTGATAACTGCTCCATGTGTTGTATTTATCAATATAATAAGAAAGGTTTTCGGTCAAAATCGGGCCATGAAGCGGACAGATGATCGCAATTTCCAACGAGGATGCCTTTTTCAATAATGTCTGAACCGGCATTCCATACTTGCCAACAATATTAAAATAATACCGGCGTGCTTCACATGCCCAGTCCTCATCTGTGTCCAGGGCACCGAACTTTCCAAACCCATCCGCTGTAAACAGGACTTTGTCCGTGCTGTCATAAGTGACCATGACTTCCGGCCAGTGTACCATCGGTGCCATGAAAAATTGAAGCGTATGACTTCCGGTTTCGAGCGTATCACCCTCTTTTACTACCAGCTGCTCCTGTGAACTCAGATCAAAGAAATTGACAGCCATCGAAAAAGTTTTGGCATTTCCGACCAGCGTGACATCCGGATACTGATCAATGACCTGTGTAATGGTTCCCGCATGATCCGGCTCCAGATGGGAAATCACAAGATAATCCGGTTTGCGGTCCCCCAAAGCCTCTTTGAGGTTTGCCAGCCATTCCTCTGACTTTCTCGAATCCACCGTATCCATGATGACGACTTTCTCATCCATAATTACATAAGAATTATAAGAAACTCCGTTCGGTACAATGTATTGGCTCTCAAACAAATCGATGTCTTTGTCATCCACTCCAATATAAACAATTTTTTCAGTAACATTTTTGGTTGCCATATAGGAATCCTCCCTCATCAATGATTATTTTAATGTTTTTACAACAACAATGTGATTCTGAATACACAAAACATATTTTTTCTGACTGTCCACACCCAAATAAATGGCAGGCGCCTGATCGTATAAAGCAATCATGCCGGGAACCAGTTGATTGGTAACAGACACATTCGATGCATCCGGAACATCCTTTACAAGATCCTTGTCCGTGGATGCCAGCTTCTGCCACGCGGAATTCTTGACCGGCATGCGAACACCAAAGCAGTCCATAATACAACCGACCATCGTTCCGGCTGCATTCTCACCCTGCCCCATAAAATGTCCCTGCCATCTCATCGCCTGCTGTAAAATCTGACTGCGGGTGAGTTCAAGATAGCCACAGTGAACATTCTCATCCATTGGGACTGGAAGAATCTCATAGGATAAGCTGCCATCCTCTCTGCGAACCGGATACCTGATCCAGTAATTGTTCCATACAGGTGTCCGCGAGCCATAGGACTTTTGCGCTCCGGCAATCTCTTTTTCTGAGGCGAGCGGTAATCTGGTTCCCATTTGCAGGACAGTCTCCTTCGACAATGGGAATTCCCACTGCTCCCCGCCAATCACAGCCCTCTGTCCCGTGACAATCAGAAAATCCGATATTGTCTGATATGAATTCCACTCTTCTTTGTCCCGGCAAAAAGCGAGAGTCGATACCGGTACCCAACCGGCTGTGCGGTCGCTCATGATAAAAAACCACTTTTCATCTCTGCTGGTTGCCAGCACCAGCACCGGTTCATTGACCGAAATGGTTGTCGTCCATAGAAGATCAGACGAGTCATCCACGGAGACACTCAGCCGATCCTTTGTCGGAAGTTCCCTGACATCGGTCTGCTCACATATGACAGCAAACCGGATGGAATTAAAATCGGACAACCGATCGATGGCACAGTTCTCTATATAAGCTTTGATATCTGACTGTGAGACCGCTCTTTTATCCTGATAGTAAGTACCCTTTAAAAGGAACTCACGAGCCATCAGAACATGAAGTCTGCTCCCTGTCATTTCGGATTCGGACGAATAAAAATCTGCGTATCCGGAATCGGTATCCTCATGTAATGCATCCATGCGGTTTTGGTTGGCCGATTGGATTTTTTTGTGATCTTGCAAAATCTGGTCCTTCGCATATGTCTTACCAATCCAGTATTCGGCTGTGAGCATCCGGGCATCGACATCCTCTGACACAGATACACCGCTCCCACTCACTATATCCGTGCGGACGGCTCCCTGACTTGCACTAAAATCACTCTCACCCTTCCCGTCAATGGCTGCCTTTGTGCTCTCAACCGCCTGACCGGTTGTCGCTGCGCCCGTGACGGATGCCCCCGTAATCGACGAACCTGAGATACCATTGCCCGAAACCGCATTTTCCCGAATGAATTCGTGAAGGAAATCGGTATACCGACAGGATGTCAGGAAAATGGTCAAAAGGAGACAAATCCCTAAGATCGATCGCTTCATTCTCTTCTCTCTCTTCTCTTCTATATTGATTAAAACAGTCCGGTAATTCTTCCCTCATCATCGACATCTACCTGTTCGGCAGCCGGAACCTTTGGTAATCCCGGCATCGTCATAATCGTTCCGGTGATCGCGACGACAAAGCCGGCACCGGCTGACACATAGACATCCCGTATGTGGATTGGGAAATCCTTTGGACGTCCGAGAACGGACTTATCATCCGACAGGGAATACTGGTTTTTCGCCATGCAGACAGGCAGAGAACCAAATCCCAGACTTTCAATTCGCTCAACCTGTTGACGGGCAGCCGGCTCTAAAATCACTTCTTTTGCCCCATAAATCTTTTTCGCAATCATCTCCATTTTCTCTGTCAGCGAGCAGGAATCCTCATACAGACAATGGAAATGGCTCTCTTTTTGTTCTATGGTATCCACCACTTTTTGAGCCAGCTCGATGCCGCCCTCTCCCCCTTTTTCCCACACCTGTGAGAGAGCAAATTCACATCCGTGTTCTTTGCAAAAACTTTCGACAAAATCGAGCTCTGCCTGAGTGTCCGAGACAAACTGGTTCAAAGTGACCACACATGGGACACCGAACTGTGCGACATTTTCGATGTGTTTTTCAAGATTGACAATTCCTTTTTTCAGCGCATCAACGTTCTCGACAGCCAAATCTTTTACCGGAACACCGCCATTGTATTTGAGTGCGCGAATCGTCGCCACTAATACAATCGCATCCGGCTTGAGATTGCCCATGCGGCACTTGATATCCATGAATTTCTCGGCTCCGAGATCTGCGCCAAAACCGGCTTCTGTAATTGTGTAATCTGCCAATTTCAGAGCTGTCTTTGTGGCACGAATACTGTTACATCCATGTGCGATATTGGCAAAAGGTCCTCCGTGTACAAGTGCCGGTGTGTGTTCCAGCGTCTGTACCAGATTCGGACGAAGCGCATCTTTGAGAAGTGCGGTCATCGCACCGACCGCATTTAAATCTTTGGCAGTCACCGGTTCTGACTCATACGTATAAGCCACGATGATTTTTCCCAGTCGTTCCTTCAGATCGCGGATTGAGTCTGCGAGACAGAGAACCGCCATGATCTCAGAAGCAACTGTGATAATGAAGTGGTCTTCTCTTGTCACACCATCTGCCTTGCGTCCGAGTCCGACGGTAATATTTCGCAGGACACGATCGTTCATATCGACACAGCGCTTCCACACAATCTGTTTGGGATCAATCCTGAGAGAATTCCCCTGTTGGATATGATTGTCCAACATCGCTGCAAGCAGATTGTTCGCTGAGGTGATTGCATGAAAATCTCCGGTAAAGTGAAGATTCAACTCATCCATCGGAACGACCTGTGCATATCCGCCACCGGCTGCTCCGCCTTTTAATCCAAAACAAGGACCAAGAGACGGCTCGCGAAGAGCGATGATCGCCTTTTTGCCCAGGTGATCCATTGCCTGACCGAGACCAACTGTCGTCGTGGTCTTGCCCTCGCCGGCAGGAGTGGGATTGATGGCAGTCACAAGAATCAGCTTTCCATCCGGACGATCCTTGATTCTCTCCCACAGAGCATCCGTGATTTTTGCCTTATATCTCCCATAGAGATCCAGTTCTTCCTCTTCAATGCCAACTTTCTGAGCTACCTTTTGAATCGGTTCCAGCTTGGCATCCAATGCAATTTCAATATCTGATTTCATTTTTAATCTCACTTCCTTATAGAATACAATATCTGTGTAATATATCGAATATTATACACATTACCTAGCGATATTGCAAGATTTTATCATGAATATAACAAAAGTACTGTTCTAACAGATGAATATCCGGCTGACATTGATACAGCATTCTTGCCCCCACAACGTCTTCAATCTCGTTTAACAGCCAGTTTCCCCTGTCATCAATCAGAAAATCGATTCCTGCCAGACCAAAATCAAACACCTCACAGATCTGATGAACAAATTCGAGAATTTCATCCCCAAGCCCAATGCTGCGCACGGTTCCACCAAGTGAATAGTTCGCCCGGAAATCATCCTTTGATGTCCTCTCAATGGCCGCAATGACTTTTTTCCCGATCACATAGACCCGTACATCTTTTCCCCTGCCTTTGATCCACGGTTGGATCACAAAATCATCCTTCTTTAATCCTGCCCGGATATTTTCTATGTTATCATCGGTCAAAAAAACCTGGCTTCCCCCATGACCACATACGGATTTTATCACATGAGACGGATATTCTGCCAGGAGCTCCGGTGAAAACTGCGAGTGAAAGAAACGTTTAGTCGGCACGGTGGGAACGGTCGTCTTTTCTTTTATATAGGCTATGGTGCTCCCCTTATCGTTACATATGCGGGACACAAAAGAAGGGTTGAATACAGGGACGCCACACTCCTCCAGCTTCCCGGATAATTCCGGCCGGATGGTTCTGACCAGTGCAAACACCGGCAGCCCGGATTCGCTTAAGAACGTTTTTATCTCAGATTGGTTCGGGACAATGCGAAGAGAAAAATCCATGTCATACTGTCTGCCAATTTTCTTATGAAGTTCAATATAATCTCTATTTCGGGCAGCCCCTATTTCATCATAAATTAACCATGCCGGAATCATCGGACACCTCTTTTATATAACTTAAAATATGATGGGCAGTATCGACACCGGAGCAATCCATCAGATTTTTAAAATGTGCATTGGAATTGATCTCACAGACAAGGGGACCGTCCCTGCCAAATAAAAGATCCACACCGGCAAAATCCGCACCGACGGATTTCGCTGCCGCAACCGCGAGCTCACACTCCTCTCTGTCCGGTGCATATTCTTTCATATGACCACCGGCAGACACATTTGCCCGAAAATCGTTCACGGAATACCGGTACATCGCACCCACGACTTCTTCTCCCACCACCTGTAACCGGATATCTTTTCCTTTACTTGGCGCTATAAATTCCTGAAACAGAATATTCGTGCAGGTAAGCTTTGACATAAGGCAGGAGAGCTCTTTTTCATCCTCCACAAGATAGACCTGTTCACCAAAGGAACCATATGCCTCTTTTACAATCATCGGAAACCCAAGACGATCCCGGACACCGGTCAAAAAATCCAATGTTTGAAATCCGATATTGGCATACGTCATCGGAGCAAAGATTGTCTCCGGCATGGGAAGAGATTGTCTCATCAATGCCATATGGGTCAGCCGCTTATCGTCACAGATTTGTATCGCTTCCGAAGAATTATACACCGGTATGTTCTGCATCTCTAAGTACCGGGCAAGCAAAATATCTTTATCCCAGAACAGAACAAAATCCGGCTTTTCTTTTGCGGGAAAGAAAGATTTTATTCCCCCTGACGTACAATGGACCAACCTGTCCGCATTGTCTTTTACCACCAGATGAATGTTCAAAGATTTTGCTGCATCCAAAAACAAATGAGTCAATTCTTCAAACTTCGGACGATTTAAAAAATGATTGACAATCATCCAGCCATACAATTGTTTCTTTTGCATTATCCGTTTTCCTCCAGATAATTTTCAAACTGTTCTTTGGACATGATAATTTGTCTTGGTTTGGTTCCCTCTTCCGGTCCTACCACACCGGCCTCTGACAGCTGATCCATAATCCGGGCGGCACGGTTGAAACCAATGCGGAACATTCTCTGCAGCAGGCCGATGGATGCTTTGTCCTTTTCAATCACAAACATTCCCGCCTGGGCAAACAGCTCATCTCTGTCATCACCACCGCCAGGCGCACTTCCTGCGTTTTTCCCGCCTACCGGAGTCGTATCAATATGTTTGGTCACCTCTTCATTATAGGCCGGTCCATTTCCGTGTTTCTTCAGAAAACTCACCACTCCATCCCGTTCCTCATCGGAAACAAAAGCGCCCTGGACACGAATCGGTTTTGGCAGATTTTGCGGTGCAAACAGCATATCGCCATTTCCCAGCAGTTTTTCAGCCCCTGCCGAGTCAAGAATCGTGCGCGAATCAATCTGTGAAGAGACGGACAGGGCGATGCGGGATGGGATGTTCGCCTTAATCAGTCCGGTAATCACATTGACGGAAGGTCTCTGTGTCGCAAGGACAAGATGAATACCTGCCGCACGCGCCAGCTGGGCCAGACGGCACACAGCATCCTCTACTTCACCCGGTGCCACCATCATCAGATCGGCAAACTCATCGACAATAATGACAATTTGCGGCATCTTCTGGTATTCCGGATCATCACTCTTTTCTGCCTGATCGATCCGGGCATTATATGACTGAATATCTCTCACACCCGCCTCGGCAAATTTTTGATATCGGTCCGTCATCTCTGCCACCGCCCAGGCAAGTGCGGCAGAAGCTTTCTTTGGATCCTTGACAACCGGAATCATCAAGTGAGGGATGTCCTCATATGCCGTCAGCTCTACCATTTTCGGATCCACCATGATCAGTTTGACTTCATTCGGACTTGCCTTATACAAAATACTCATAATCAACGTATTGATGAGCACGGATTTACCGGAACC
>ONNE01000158.1 GCA_900319095.1 uncultured Eubacteriales bacterium
CTTCCGGTTCGTCTGACGTTTGATAACAATTACTTCAATGCTCTCTATCAGGGGATTCCAATCGGTGGTTATACCAAGATGGTCGAGAACTTATTGGAGGGAATTGAGGTTCGTCTAGACACGGATTTTTTGGCAAATCGAAAAGAATATGAGTCACTTGCCGGGAAAATTGTCTATACGGGACCGATCGATGCCTTTTTTGAGTACCGGCTGGGAACCTTGGAATACCGTTCGGTTCGTTTTGAGACGGAGACTCTGGATGAACCAAATTTTCAGGGAAATGCCGCTGTGAATTATACGGACGCACAAACTCCATGGACTCGTATCATCGAGCATAAATGGTTTGATTTTGGTAAAGATGAAAAGGGAGAGGATTTACCTAAAACGGTGATCAGCAGAGAGTACAGTTCAGAGTGGAAATTGGGAGATGAACCTTATTATCCTGTGAATGATGAGAAAAATGCAAAGCTTTATGCACAGTACAAGGAACTGGCCGACAGGGAAGACAAAGTGATCTTTGGCGGCCGACTGGGTGAATATAAATACTATGATATGGATCAGGTCATTGATGCGGTTCTTTGTATGGTTGAAAAAGAGTTATAATTGGCTGGTAACAGGCCTTATGTTTGTGAGGTGTGATGATGAGCGAACAAAATACAAAAATAAGTGTTATAATTCCGATGGACACGCAAGAGCAATCGATTCATTCTTGTCTCAATCTCTTTTTGGCTCAGACATTGAAAGAGTTTGAGATTCTGTGCGTGGGGGACAGCGTTGATAAGACGACAAAAGTAGAACTTAAAGAACAAGTAAAGAATGATGAGAGAGTCCGATGGCTCGACTGTCCGGAGACTTCCCGGTGGGAGGCGATGCATGATGGCTTTCGTTCTGCGGTGGGGGAATATGTTCTCTTTTGGGATGCGGAAAATGAGCCGAAAGAAAATATGCTGGAAGCGGCTTATCACCAGGCAAAGGAAAAAGAGGCAGAGGTTTTACTCTTGGATGCCGTGAATTATGATCCTGTATCAAACACCTATCAGGAAACATCCCAATATCTGAGAAAGGATATTTTGCCGGACAAAGAGCTGTTCAATCGGAGCGATATAGCAGATAACCGTCTGTTGAATTTATCTGCTCCGGTGCTCTGGAATAAATTGTTTCGAAGATCTTTTATTTTGGACAGTGAAGTGGAACTGGATGAGCCGCAGCAGGCAAAAGAGACTTTTGCAGGCTACACGCTCATGGCAAAGGCAGAGAGAATCACGGCACTCACAGAACCTGCCATCGTTCGTACTACCGGCCTGGCTCACAGCGATCACACCAATCCCAAGGAGAGCGCGCTCTTTTTTATGGATGAATTCGAACTGATTCATCAGACTCTCATGCGATGGGGGGTCTATGAGGATGTTCGATGCGGATTGCTGGATGAGATGGTAAAGGTGGCTGCGGGTCAGCTGCGTAAGATTCGTGACAACCAGATCCGCATGGAGATTTTACATCGTCTGAAAGAGAGCTTTTTTTACACGGATGGCGCGCTGGACGATTCCGGTGATCTGGTTTGTTCCCACGGAGACCGGATGTTGGTTCAATCTGCGATGGAATCCATGGATTGGAAGGAAAAACAAGAAGTAAAACATGCAGACAGTCAAATCATTAAGAGGGGGCAGATAACAGGGAAAGTAATGGTTTCTGTTATCATACCGGCATACAACGCCCAAAAGTATCTTGCGCAGAGTATCACATCGGTGTTAGAACAATCTCTTAAAGAAATCGAGTTGATCTGTGTGGATGATGGATCGACGGATCAGACCTGTGAGATTATGAAAGAGTTCGCGCAGAAAGATTCGAGAATAACGGTGATACACAAAGAGAATGGTGGTCCGTCCGCAGCGAGAAACGTGGGGATACAGAATGCGTGCGGAGAGTATCTGTACTATTTGGACAGCGATGATTATTTAGACACACAGGCTCTTGAAATCCTGTATCGTCATTGTAAAGAAAAAGATCTGCAGATTGTGTATTTTGATGGCATAAGTTTTTCACAGGATGAATCTATCCGGCTGAGCGAGGAAGATCGCGACCGCTATCTTCGAAAACATGCCTACGGTGAAGTGATGCCCGGAATTGCATTTATGAGGACAGCAGATTTCTTCAACGAGTACAAGCAGACACCGACGATGCAGATGATACAAAAAGAATATCTGGACAAGATCGGAGTGAGATTTTATGAGGGAATCATTCACGAAGATGATTTGTATACTTTTTCCACACTGATCCGTGCGCAGAGAGTGGGACATCTTCCGAAGGTTCTTTATCACCGGAGATATCGTCCCGGATCGATTATGACTCAAAGGGTATCCTTTGACCACTGTTATGGTTTTTTTGTTGTCTATACCAAGATGATTCAGTATCTGGAAGAGATGGAAGATGAGATACCGGGTTCAACACTGGGATTGCACGACATCCCATACCGTGTGATGTCAGGGGCGAGAAACAGCTATGAAAAGATTGATGAACACGAAAAATATTATTTTTACAGTCTGGATGCCAAGGAGTATTATCTCTTTTTGAATTGGATTTATAATCCGGTCAATGATCGTATTCGGGCAGAGAGAATAAAGGAAGAGAAAGAGACAGTTCGATCCAAATTAAAAGAGACCAATGACAAGCTGCAAAAAACTTATGCAGAAAAGAGTGAGATTAACGCCAAATTACAAAAAACGTATGATGAGAAGGCGGAGCGCGGGATACAGATACGTGAGCTCCAAAAGGAGAACCGCAGTCTTACCAAAAAGAAAGATAAATTGGAGAAGAATCTCTCAGAAGCAAAGACAGAAAATAAAAAGCTCAAAAAAGAGATCGGGAAGCTGGAAAAACAAAAAGATAAATACTATCAGATGTATAAGAATCTGGAGAAGAGATCTGTTATCTGCTGGATTAAAAAGATCATCCGGAAGATAAAAGGCTAGAGTTGGCGATCGATAAAAACTTGGAGGTTTGGGGAACATGGAAAGTCCGATCATGAAAACCTATAAAAGTATACTGACGGGTGAGATGCCCTATGTGAGAACGCATATCGAATTGGATAAGGATTGCGTTTCCTTTGAATTGGGAGAGACAGAATTTTTCTTTCATGAGGCAGATGGTCCGATTCCGATGGATTTGCCACGGGTGGAACAGGCGTGGCTGTTTATGACGTGCAAGGGAAAAGAAATTACCAAAGAGATAACTTTTGTGAACCGGTCAAAGGAAATTCTGCAGTGTAAGTGTGATGTTCCCTATCTGCGCGATCTGACTTCGTTCGTGTCCCGTTGGAGCTGGACGGTATATGTTGCCTTTAAAATTCCGGGTGAGTATAAAATTTATCGATTGCGTGAAATCGGGGAGGACCGGTCCCCGACCAAGAGAGGAAGAAACCTGTTTTATGACAGACAGAATCAATACTATGCACCCCATGAGGAATTTTGTCTGTCGGAAACGGATATGATTTCCATGTTCTATATTACGATCAAGGGAAATTATGCGCTTTTAGTGACAGAGAAGGAAAAGCGCTATATGACACAGCTGGTTCTGACGTGTAAAAAGATGAAATTCAATTCAAAAGGAATTTCGCTTGTCGTGGAATCAGAGCATCTCGATAAGAACTGGAAAGGGTTTTATCTCAGCTATCGGAGTGAAAAAAAAGAGGAGAGAGCGCGGTACTGGTTTCCGCTGAAAAAGATCCGGTCAAAAAAAGACGGCAAACAGAATCTCTATGCCTTTTTAAATGTAAAGGATTTTGAATTTAAGCCTCTGATCTGGTATCTTTCAGCGGTGTTTGAAGAGGATGGACAGACCTACCGGGTCAATGTAAAGATCGGAATCAAAGAGTTCAACCTATTGTTCTGTGGTTTTTGGGGAAATCATTTCTTCGAGGATGGAGACAACCATGTCATGTTTCCGTTTCGTACCCAGAGTGGATCGATCGCCCTCAAAATGAGACAGCGTACCCAGAGAGATTCCATGAAAGTGAGGATGAGAGAGCGGCTGGCAATCCGTTGTTATCGCCTGGTCAGACGATCATTGGAAAAGCGCAATATCTATTTCGTCTATGAAAAATATTGTGAGATGGCACAGGATAACGGTTACTATTTTTTCAAATACTGCATGGAACATCAGATGGAAAAAGAGATGGGCAGTGAAATTTACTATATCATTGATGACAAAGCTCCGGATTATCAGAAACTTAAGCAATATGGAGACCGTGTCATTCCGTTTTTGAGTTTTCGATATTTTTTGTATATGATGGCGGCAAAAGTGCTGATCAGTTCAGATAACAAACTGCATGCGTTCATATGGAATCCAATGCCGAGCCTGATTCCGGAAGTGATTGCAAGAAAAAATCACGTTTTTCTACAGCATGGTGTGACTGCGCTGAAGGTTGTAAAGAACGTATTTGACCGCAATGGGAAATTTGCTACGGATCTGTTTATTGTCACTTCGGAGCAGGAAAAAAAGATTATCTCGAAGTTTTACCACTACACAGAGGAAGAGATTGCCGTGACCGGATTTGCCAGATGGGATGTCCTGAGAGATAAGTCCGATGGCAGACGGGAAATTCTTGTGATGCCGACGTGGCGCAAGGGTCTGGACAGTGTGAGTGATGAGGAGTTTTGCCGTAGCGAATATTTTACGAAGTATAAGGAATTAATTAATTCGGAGAGGCTGCAGGCGATTTTATCTGAGCACGGGGCAACGATGTGTTTTTATATACACCCAAAGATGCGGCAGTTTTTTTCACATTTTACAACCGATATCCCCAATGTGACATTGGTGTCTTTTAGCGAGATGCCGCTCAACGAACTTTTGATGAGATGCAAATTGCTGGTCACAGATTATTCCAGCGTATCATGGGATGTGTTTTATCAGAGTAAGCCGGTGTTGTTTTATCAATTTGATCTGGAACAGTACAATGAGACGAATGGAAGCTTTATTGATATGGAAAAAGATCTGTTTGGTGACCGGACAACGAAGCTGGATGAACTGTTGGACCTTGTTGAGGAAAACATAACGAATGGATTTCAGCTCAAAGATGAGTACAGAAGTATGTTAAAAGACAGTTTTGCCTATATTGATAATGAAAACAGTAAACGAATTTGCGAGGCGATCAATTCAAAAGAATGGGTTGTCAAGACGGAAAGGAGATATATATGATATACGGTGTAGTATTGGCAGGTGGAATCGGAAGCCGCATGGGAAATGTGGACAAACCAAAACAGTATCTGTTGGTGGGCGACAAGCCGATTCTGATTCATACGCTGGAGAAGTTCTATATTGAAAGCGAATTTAAAAAAGTGCTGGTCCTGTGTCCCAAAGAGTGGCTGGCACATACGAAAAATCTGATCAGGAAATATCTGGGAGATACCGGGGAGCGCGTGGTGGTTCTGCAGGGCGGAGATACGCGCAATGAGACCATTATGAATGCAATCTCTTATATCGAACAGAGCGATGGCCTGGATGAGGATACGATTATTGTCACTCATGATTCTGTGCGGCCGTTTGTGACCCAAAGGATTATTGAGGAAAATATTCGCTATGCCAAAGAATATGGAGCCTGTGATACGGCAGTTGCCGCAACGGACACGATCGTGTGCAGCGAGGACCAGGTATTGATCAGTGAGATACCGGAGCGTCGAAAGATGTATCAGGGACAGACACCTCAGACTTTTCAGGCGCTCAAGTTAAAGAATCTGTACCAGTCCCTGTCGGAGGAAGAAAAGAATATTTTGACGGATGCAGCAAAAATCTTTGTCATGAAGGGCGAAAAAGTCCACATCGTAGAGGGAGAGGTATTCAATATTAAGATTACATATCCCTATGATCTTCGTGTGGCTGAGGCGCTTTTGAAAGGAAATGAAGGATGTTAAATACAGTGTACAGGCTTGTGGCACCGAGACGGTTTGAGGTGGAATTCTCAAATATTTCACTGAGCGAACAGATTGTCATTGTGCGCCCGACGTATCTTTCCATCTGTCATGCGGATCAGAGATATTATCAGGGAGTCCGGTCGGCAGATGTATTGCGCAAGAAACTTCCCATGGCATTGATCCATGAGGGGATCGGAACGGTAGTGTGGGACGGAAAAGGAGAATTTACACCGGGAGAGCGGGTGGTCATGATTCCGAACACACCGGGTGAAGAGGATGAAGTAATTGCTGAGAATTACCGGCCGGATGCCCGGTTTCGAGCCAGTGGCTACGATGGGTTTATGCAGGATCTTGTCGATATGCGGCGAGACCGGATTGTGAGAATTCCGGAAAAGATACATCCCCATGTAGCTGCCTTTACCGAACTGGTCAGCGTGAGCGTTCACGCGATTGAACGATTTGGAAGGATGGCACATACAAGACGCAATTGTGTCGGGATTTGGGGAGATGGCAATCTGGGATATATTACAGCGCTTCTTTTCAAGGCGATGTTTCCGGATACGATTCTGTATGTCTTTGGCCTCAACCGGAATAAATTGATTGATTTTTCCTTTGCGGATGAGACATTTGAAGTGACAGAGATCCCGGAGGGGATTGCGATTGACCACGCCTTTGAGTGCGTGGGAGGAGAGGGCTCACAAAAGGCGATCAACCAGATGATTGACCTCATACGACCGGAGGGAACGATTTCCATTCTGGGAGTGTCGGAGAACCCGGTGGCAATCAACACCAGAATGATATTGGAAAAGGGACTTCGTATGTTTGGCAGCAGCCGCAGTGGAAGAGCTGATTTTGAGAAGACGATTGCGCTCTATGAGTCAAATCCGGAGGTTGTCGAGTACCTGCAGAATATTATTGGCGTGGTACTGGATGTCTCTACACTGGATGATATGAAACGGGCATTTGAGATGGACAGACAGAACGCATATGGCAAAACCATTATGCGGTGGAAAAAATAGATGGATACCACGTACCACGAAGAAGGAGGTTGGATGTATGGTTTCATGGCTAAAAAATAATCGTGAAAGAGCCATTCAGATTTTTGGATGGGTCCTGATTGCATTGGCATTGGCCGGTGATGTCGTGATTATTTTTAAGGGGACATGGGCAATGATTCACTCCGACGGTGCGACTGCTCTTATTTTGGGAAGAGAGCAGTGGAGACAGAAAAAAACGTATCCGGATCAGTGGTACTACGGAAGAGAAATCTGGAATTACGGACTCAATACGATTGTTCAGCCGTTCATGAAATTGTGCCGTCATTGGCTGGATGCGAGAGCATGCGCGGTTGTGATGCAGACGGGAATCATGGTTGCCATCGTCTACTGGTTTAAAAGGGAACAGATTCTTGGCAGATACTGGTGGCTCAGCGCACTCTTTATGCTGTTGCCGGTATCGGAAGTTGTCACAGAACATTTTTATTTTCAGGCTACCTATATGACAGCTGTCCTATGGCTGGCAGTGATGATGATGGTTACTCTCTGGGGACTTGAGGAGAACAAAAAAAAGCGATATGCGGGATATGTTTTGCTGGCTGCTGTTGTGGTGATACGTGGCATCACCGGATATTCGATGGTATTGGTCTTTTGTGCACCGATGATGGCTGCACTTGTACTGTCTGCTATCGCCAGTCAAAAAAACAAGGATTCAGATCATCTGGAATACACGAAACGAATCGTGATCACACTGCTGGTTCTTGCGGTGTCGACACTGGCAGGAATGGCAGCGAATTCTTTTTATATACAAAAGTTAAACGTTGCCTCATCAAGTACAGAGAGATTTGGGTTTATAGAATTTACTAATCTGGGGAATCAGATTCTGCATCTGTTCAACTGCTTTTGCCGTATGTTTGGTGCGGCAGATACCGGGGGTGTAGAACTTTTGACACTCAGTGGTGTGATGAAGGCATTAGGGTTTGCCTATCTTTGCTTTTTACTGTTTTTTATACCGGCCAGTTTGTTCAAAAATCGCGCTAAGATAAAAAATCCCAGGCATCGTTTTTTGTTGGTTTTCATGATTGCTTCTTCGATTGCGACGATTTATATTTTTATTTTTACAGGGATGGAGCAGGCCAGATACCTTCTGTGGATTTATTTTTATCTGATTCTGGCTCTCGGAATCTGGGTTTATTATTTTAAATCGTTTTCCTATTCCTATGACAGGGAGATTCGGGCCGGGGTTATGATCTTAACCGTGGTCATGATGGTGGGATCCTTTTGCTATTATCTCTCATATGATTATGAACAGAATCCGGAACGAATTGGTGCGAATGATACGGTTATTTACACAAAGCCGGATCCCGATATGATTGCATGGATGAAGGAAAAACATTATACTTATGGATACAGCGGTTACTGGGAAAGTTATGCGACAACGGTTTATGCGGATGGCAAGGTATGGATCAGCGCATTGACGGATGACTGGAAGGGGCCGAATTACTGGCTGACATCCGGGATGTGGTATGAACCGGATGCGCACAAAGGCAAGTGTTTTGTTATGGTACCGGAGGATAAGTACAGTTCGAATTTGCCCGAAGAATATAAAAAAGCAGCGATCAAAGAAGAACAATATGATTCCTATCATTTTTTGATATATAAAGATATCAGGACTTTGCAGAGGTTATGGGATCAATATGCGGGAAGTTGATGGAGGATGAAAATATGGCAAAGAGTACGAAGAAGAAAAGCAATACGATCAAGACGATTGGTGCTTATATTTTATTTATGATCGTTCCATTTATCGCACTATTGATTTTGAGTGCGATAACGAAAATCAATCCATTTCATTTGGATGCGTGGTCATCCAATGATTCTGCATGGAATGATGAGATCGGATATTATAATGCGGTCAAGGCCATGCGGCTCTATGGAAAGATGCCGGGAGTACCGGGCTACAATGAAGTAGAGGCATTGAAGACATCGTTTGGTCCCTATAATCCTTTCACGTATATGCCATATGTAGTGTTCTCCTTTGTGACGGGAATTGGCTCGCACAATTTTATGATTTATTGCAATGTTCTCATGATGCTGGTTGCCGGTTTACTGTTTCTCTTACTTGTGCGTCCGGATATCAGGACAACGATGGCTCTGATTTTATTTTCATTGTCCTCACTGATGGTATGGCGTTTTACGTGGTCGGGGATGAGTGAGTGCAATATAATTATGATGATGGTCATTGTACTGGGAATCACTCATGTTTTGAGCGAGGAAGAAAAAGAGGAGAGAATGTCCGTAAAAAATACCATATTAATGGGAATTATGATTTTGCTGATTCTGTTTTACGGTATTATCCGGCCATATCTTCTTGCATTAATCCTCTTTCCTCTGTTCCTGATTTTTCGAAAAAAGCATTTATCGAAGATAAAAAAAGTGATATTCAGTGTGTGCCTGATTCTGTTCTCAGGTGCATCGTTTGGCCTGTATCAGTATATGGTGGAGTATCACTGTACAAAGTTTTTTCAACAAAATGGAATGTCGGTGTCTGAATTGCTCAGCCAGGGACCGGTTGGCATCGTTCTTTATGTAGGAGAAATGAATCGTACAGCGATTCAGTTTATCATCGAGGATTTCACAGAGGGATCCGGTTGGATTGGCGCAGTTATGCTCTGCCTTTTGCTGGAATTAATTCTGCTGTTTGTCTTTTTTATTCATGAATTGTGGCTGGCAAAAAGGGAACATGACAGATTATCTTCTAAGGGCTGGATCTGTTTTTTGTTTGGCATGATAACCATTGCAGTATATGAAGCTACCATTGTATTGTATACGGTGAGACAGTGTCATCGCATGATGCTTGCGTTTTTGTTTGTCACCGGTCTGTGTATCTGTCTATATGGGGAATGGAAAAACCGGGTTCTGGTCGTTTTGATGTCCGTTGTGGTATTATCAATGGAGTTTTTTATTCCGCAAAATCTGGAAGGATGGTATGTTCCGACCTCTTCTGCCCAGCAGAGTGCAGCCTTTGAACAGATGCAGAGCGAACTGGCAGCTGCCATTCCGGGCAAGGGAGAGGATGCCTGGGACAATACAGTGTTGGAAATCCCCTACAATTCGCAGAAAATCTTATACTGTCTGCCGGATTATGTTACAATCAATTCTTATGATGTTCGAACGATGTCAGAGAAAATCGATCAAAATGATATTCGGAGTAAATATATTTTAATCTATGATAAGAGGGGTGATATGGCGCGAATGTGCATGACAAAATACAAATCACTCTGGGAGAATGAAGATTTTATTCTGTTTCAGATCAGATAAGTTTGACTTGAAACTGTTTGTCATTTGACGTATACTAGAAAAGTGTTTATTTTAGTAGAAAAGATATAGGAGAATCGGTCATGATAAGTTTCAATGTTCCACCGGTGGTGGGGAATGAAATTGAATATATTAAAGAAGCCATTGATAAGCGTAAGCTTTGCGGAGACGGAGAATTCACAAAAAAATGCAGTGAGTGGTTCGAGAACAAAACAGGGACAGCAAAGGCTCTTCTCACGACTTCCTGTACCCATGCCACAGAGATGGCAGCACTGCTGTTAGATATCCAACCGGGAGACGAGGTGATTATGCCGTCCTACACGTTTGTTTCGACTGCGGATGCGTTTGTTCTGAGGGGAGCAAAAGTAGTTTTTGTCGACATCCGGAAAGATACGATGAATCTTGATGAGACCCGGATTGAACAGGCGATTACGGAAAAGACGAAAGCGATTGTCCCGGTACACTATGCCGGGGTGTCCTGTGAGATGGATACCATCATGGCGATTGCAAAGAATCATGGGCTGGCTGTTGTGGAGGACGCTGCCCAGGGAGTGATGTCTGCCTATCGGGGAAAGGCACTGGGCACAATCGGTGATTATGGATGCTATAGTTTTCACGAGACAAAAAATTACTCTATGGGCGAGGGAGGATGCCTTTTGATAAAAGATAAGGCTCATTTGGAACAGGCAGAGATTATCCGCGAAAAAGGAACCAACCGAAGTAAATTTTTCCGGGGACAGATTGATAAATATACATGGGTAGATGCCGGTTCTTCGTATCTGCCAAGTGAACTGAACGCAGCGTATCTGTACGCTCAGCTCCTGCAGGAAGAGAAAATAAGGACCGATCGTCTGAACAGCTGGAATAAATACAATCAAAAGTTAAAGAAGGTTGCGGATGAAGGAAAGATTGAACTTCCCTATATTCCAAAAGAATGTGAACACAATGCCCACATGTATTATATTAAGACGAAGGATATCGAGGAGAGAACTGCATTCATTCAATTTATGAAAGAAAACGGTATTTCCTGTGTGTTTCACTATATACCGCTTCACACTTCACCGGCAGGTAAAAAGTTCGGCCGGTTTGATGGGGAAGACCGCTATACGACAAAAGAGAGTGAGCGGTTAGTACGTCTGCCATTGTATTATGGATTGACGGACGAAGACCATGAGAAAATTTGCGAAAAAATATACGATTTTTATAAGTGATTGGGTAATTTGTTATGAAATATTCATTTGTGATACCGTGCTATCGGTCGGAGAAAACGATTGAAATTGTTGTAGAAGAAATCAAAAAACAGGTAAAGAGCCTGAAGATCGAAGATTATGAGGTGATTCTGATCAATGATTGTTCACCGGACAACGTCTGGAACGTCATACAATCGCTGGCAGAAAAAGATTCACACATCTGCGGCATTAACCTTGCTAAAAATTTTGGGCAGCATGCCGCATTGCTTGCGGGATATGCGCAGAGCAGAGGCAATGTTGTCGTTTCTCTGGATGATGATGGACAGGCACCGGTGGATGAGTTGGATAAATTGCTGGCATGTCTCAGTGAGGGAAAAGATGTTGTATATGCTTATTATGAAGAGATAAAGCAAAATGCCTTCCGTCGATTTGGTAGCTATGTTGCTACCAAAATGAGTCATATTATGTTGGGAGCACCAAATGATTTTAAGGGAAGCAGCTTTTATGTAGCAAAGAAGTTTATCATTGATGAGATTGTCAAATACAATAATCCATATCCATATCTGCTGGGGTTGATCTTGCGAACTACGAGAAAAATCGGATATGTGCAGACCAGACACAGAAGCCGGCTGGAGGGAACATCCGGATATACTTTGCGATCGCTGCTGGGACTTTGGTTAAACGGCTTTACGGCATTTTCGGTAAAACCACTGGAGTTTGGAACATGGGTCGGTGTGCTGTTTGCCTTTTTGGGATTTGCCGGTGGAATTGTCACGATTATTCGAAAATTACTCAATCCTTCTATTGTTGCGGGATGGAGTTCCATGACATCCATTCTTTTATTTGTCGGTGGTATGATTATGCTGATGCTTGGCCTGATCGGTGAATATATTGGTCGAATCTACATCTGTATCAACCGTGCACCGCAATACGTGATCAGGGAAACGACGGAACAGTCATCGGAACAAAAGTATGAAGAGAGACAGGATGTGTAAGAGTTCATGAGGATAATAGATGCAAAATGGGAAAAAAGAAATTTAGGTGTTGATTGCAGGGAGTGTCATGTGGATGTTTCAGATACGAGGGAAGCGATTGAGGATGCAATTCGGCAAGTGGAGGATTCACAGTATTTAGTCGCCCGCATCCCATCTGTGAGAATAGACGCCGTACAGTGCTTTCAAGAGCACCACTATCAGTTTATAGAAGCAGCGATAAAACTGGACTGTGATCTGAAAAAGGCTCAGCTGCCACCACGATTTCAATCGATTGGACAGATGGTCAGCTGGGAGAAGATGTCAGATAAGGATTTGGACATATTGTACAGCGAGATTGACCAAAATATATTTAAGACAGACCGGATTATTCTGGATCCCTTTTTTACTAAGAAACAGGCAGCGGATCGGTATAAATTCTGGACGATGGATTTAGTCAGGGAGGGACACCGGCCGTATCAGGTTATTTACAATCAAAAAGTCGTTGGTTTTTTTCTGAACAAAGAGATTCAGCCGGGCGTTTTTGATGGTCTTTTGGCCGGAACATATCATGAATATGAGGGATCCGGCATGGGGATCTGTGTTCAGTATGCCGGACTTGAGATGGCAAAGCAAATGGGTGGAAAAAGATATATCGGCCATGTCTCAGGAAACAATCCTGCCGTGTTAAAGACGTTGGAAATGATAGGCTTCCATATAAAGTTAATGGAATATATATTAATCAAACATAATTAGGAGGAATGGAAAATGACAGAACAGGAAAAAATGGCAGTATTAGAAGAATGTATGGAACTCGATGAGGGTACGTTGTCTCTTACCGATTCCTTATCGGATTATGAAGAATGGGATTCTCTGGCAGCACTGTCCCTGATTGCGGTAGTTGGTGAGAAATGCGGAAAGACCATTGATAATGATGACATTAAAAAATTGGTAACCGTAAAAGACGCTCTGGAGATTATGGAGTAATGATGATTGAATATACGGGACATAAAATTCTTGTGACGGGAGCTTCATCCGGAATTGGGCAGAATCTTGCCATTGCACTCGCAGACCGGGATAACCAGGTAATCTTGTGCGCAAGAGACCGGGAGAAGCTGGAACAGACATTAGAACAGATGAAAAATCCGGGACAACATAAGATTTTGCCGATGGATGTAACCCATTGGGATGAATATCAAAATTTGTTTGACGAAGCGGTTCTGGATGGAAGGAAACTGGATGGTCTGGTTCACTGTGCCGGAATTGCCAATCCGACCCCGATCCGGATGCTAAATGATAAAATGATCAGTGAGACATTAAATACAAACTATGTCTCGTTTCTGTGTCTGGTTCGCATGTTTGCAAAAAAAAAGTATGCGGATTCCGGCAGTATTGTAGCGCTCTCTTCGATTAATACGCATTATGTTCAAAAATACATGAGTGTTTATGCGGCAAGTAAGGCAGCGCTGGAGGCATCGGTTCGGACGATGGCACTGGAATTGTCCGAGAAAAAAATTCGAATCAATACGGTTGTCTGCGGAGCCGTTCATACACCGATGGCAGAGCGGACGCCAAAGGAGGATCTGGATAAGATTCTTTCCAAACAGATGCTTGGTATGATAGAGCCGGAAAATATTTCAGAGGCAATCCTTTTTCTGCTAAGTGAAAGTTCAGCCTATATGACCGGCAGAGAACTTTATGTCGATGGAGGAAGACTGGGACAATGATGGATGAACTGTTTATTGACCGGGATGGTAAATCATTTTCTGCAAAGGACATCGCAGACACATTGAGACGAGTGGGGGCACATGACTGTGACCATCTTTTTATCCATTCCGATATAATTTTTGGCAAAACTCCCACTGCATTTAACCGGAGAGAATATTTGCAGATATTATATGAGGTACTAAATAATCTGGGTGTAAAGAGCCTTTTGATTCCCACCTTTACGTACAGTTTTTGCAATCATGAAGTGTATGACGTGAGAAAAAGCAGAACGAGTATGGGAGCACTCAATGAATATATACGTAAGCAGGACGGCAGATATCGGACACTGGATCCGCTTTTATCCGTCTCTGTGTCGCATGAGTTGAGGCATTTGTTTGATCATCCATCCAATCATTCCCTGGGAGAGGGGAGTGCGCTGGATACCATTCATCATATGGATGGTGTCAAGTTTTTATTTTTGGGAATTCCGATGGGAGAATGCTTTACTTATCTCCACTATATCGAGAAAATGTTAGATGTTCCCTATCGTTTTGACCTTCCATTTGAGGGAGAGATTTTGGACTATGAGGGGAATCGGATTGTGACGACCCAATCAATCCACACTGCCTGTTATGGGGTAAAACCAAAAGAGTTTTATCACTTTGAAGATTATCTGGAAGACCGGGGCAGGATGAAAAAGGAACGACTTGGCGATAAGTTCGTGGAATGTGTGGGCGAAAAAGAGGTTTACGAAGAAATCGTACAGAAAATAAACAGTGATATCAATTATTTTTTGGAGAGACCTTTTACCGAAGCCGATCTCGAACATCGTTATACGAAAGGAGAAGATGGTGTCCGGATCACACATTGTTGAGAAAGAAGGAGGAATGCTGCGTGCGAATTAATATATTAGATTGCTTTATTGAGACAGTGAAAAACAAGGCAGATGCTATTGCGGTAGAACACAATGAAAAGAGTATTTCATTTTATGAATTAAATCAAAGGGCGGTATCGCTGGCAAATACAATTTTAGAAGAGACAGATGGTGTGACAAATACACCGATTGCTGTTTTTCTGCCAAAAGAGATCGGTGCTGTTGTCGCAGACTTAGGAATTGCCTATTCTTGTAATCCCTTTATGAATCTCGACATTAAAACTCCTATGGACCGGATTGGGAATATCTTATCTTTGGTGCGCCCGGCAGCGATTGTGACGTCCGGCAAATATAAAGACAAGCTGCAGGAATTGGAGATTCCTGTGATTGATGTGGAACAAATAGAAGAAAACACTGAGACGAAGGAACTTGAGGACAGAAGGAAGGGGCTAATTGATACAGACCCGTTTTGCCTGATTAATACATCCGGTTCGACCGGTACGCCAAAAGGTGTAATATTGAACCATAGAAGTTTTTTTGATTTTGTTGACTGGGCCAGTGAGACATTTGAATTTGATGGAACGGAGATTTTGGGATCCCTATCTCCGGTTGTCTTTGATATCTTTGATTTTGAGTTGTGCATGATGATGTTCCATGGTTCTAAGATCGTTGTTTTAGATGCCGGGCTGGCGGCTTTTCCGGCGAAACTCCTGGATGTCATGGTTCAAAAAAAGGTATCCTTTATTTTCTGGGTGCCATCCATTATGGTAAATATTGCCAATATGGACTTAATATCCAGAATTCCACTTCCGGATTTAAAAATGGTGTGGTTTGCGGGTGAAGTATTTCCTACGAAACAATTTGTTTATTGGTTTGACCAGCTGCCAGAGGCAACTTTCGTAAATCTGTACGGACCGATTGAAATTACTCTGGATTGTACGTATCATATCATAAAAGAGAGACCGGATGTGAATCAGCCATTGCCGATTGGGATTCCATGTAGAAACACGGATATTCTTATCTTAAATAACCGGGATGAAAAATGTGACATCAACGAAGAGGGAGAGCTTTGTGTCAGAGGTACATCGCTTGCGATGGGATATTACAACAACAAAGAGAAGACCGCACTTGCCTTTACACAGAACCCATTGAATGACTCCTATCCGGAACTCATATATCGGACCGGTGATATGGTATATCTGGATGAACAGGGATTAATTCAGTTCAAGGGAAGAAAAGACAGTCTGATCAAGCATATGGGTTATCGAATTGAACTGGGTGAGATTGAGCATATGATTGTGAATGAATTAAAGCTTGTAAAATATTGCTGTGCCGTATATCATTATATGAAAAAAGAGATTGTTTTGTTCTATGAAAAAGAGGAGCCGATTGAACCAAAAGATTTTAGGCGGCAGTTATCCAAGGTGTTTCCGAACTATATGATACCGACCGTATATGAGAGGATGGATCTTCTGCCAAGAAATACAAATGGTAAGATTGATCGTCTCTATTTAAAAAATAAAGTAAATGAGGTGACAGAATGAATAAGATTTATGAAATGTTAGAGGAGATTAAACCGGAGCACAATTTTAAAGAAAGTGAGAATTTCGTAGAAGACGGGATGCTGGACTCATTTGATATCATCAGTCTTGTGAGTATGCTGGAAGAAGAATATGGCATTGTCGTGGACGGGCTGGATGTACTTCCTGAGAATTTTGCCACGGTTGATGCGATTGCAGAACTTGTGAAGAAAAGTGGAGGACAGGTGGAATGAAAGCCACATTTAAAGGGAAGAGAATATCCTCGATGCTGGGTGTACTTCCGGAGAGAGAAGTCTTTTTTGAAGAAGAGATCGGGAATTATGCGTTTCCCGAAAAGCAGACGCTCCGTCTGAAAAAGGTAATGGGATATGAGAAACACCGCATATCAAAAGAGACTTCCACGGTGTCAGATCTCGCCATTGCAGGGATTCGCCATATGATTGCAGATCACTGGTTTGAGACAAAAGAGATTGGTGCTATTGTTGTTGTCACGCTCTGTCCGGATTATTTTGTGCCACATATCAGCAATCTGATACAGGCAGAGTTTGATTTTACAGAAGATGTGGTCTGTATGGACATTGCACAGGGATGCTGTGGATTTGTTCTTGGATTATGGCAGTCCTTTATGCTGTTAGAACATCTAAAGGACAAGAAAGTATTATTAGTCAATGGAGATATCCTAAGCCATAAGGTATCCAAAAAGGACAGAAATGACTATCCTCTGATTGGAGATGGGGCAGCGATCTCGATCATAGAAAACGATGATTCAGATCAGGAAATATATTATGAGATGCGCGTGGATGGAAAGGGCGGGAAAGCCCTGATGATTCCGGCCGGTGGTTTTCGGATGCCCAGTACACCGAAAACGGCAGAGATGGAGCCGACAGGGGATGGGAACTTCCGGGCGCTGGACCACATGCATATGGATGGAAGCAAAGTTTTTAATTTTGTCCAGTTGAAGGTTCCTTCTCTGATTGAATCACTTATGAAGGATTCAGGAAATACGATTGATGATATCGACTATTTTTTGTTTCATCAGCCAAATAAATTCATGTTGCAGAAGTTGGGACAGAAAATCGGCATACCATTTGAAAAGCTGCCGATGAATTTGGTTGAGACGTATGGAAATACAAGTGGTTCTTCAATTCCGCTTGTGACGATACTGAATCTGAAAGATGAGATGGTTGAGAAAAAATTCACATGCTGTCTCTCCGGATTTGGCTCCGGTCTTGCATGGGGCGGTATCGTGATGACATTGGGCGAGATGGAGCACTGTGACTGCATCATATCAGAATTATAGGAAATCAAGGATGACGGGAAAAGATATTTTATTAAAGGTAAGAGAGTTAAAACAATCCGGGAAAAAAGTTAAAAGCAATTGTTTTCTTCCATTTCAGGCGGATTTAGAACGGGAATGGGAGACGGATCAGAGTGAGGAATCGATTCTGATCCGGGAGTATGAGGGCGGTGCCACCCGCCTGTATTTCTATACAACCGATTTTGAAGATTTAAAAAAAATTGTGGAAACGATCCCCAAAGAGACGGTTGTTGAAATCGTGGCAAAAGATAAAGAAGAGCTGCATCAGGAGATGGAGAGCATGGGATTTATGCCTCTGGCTTTTATGATGAGAGTGTCCAATCGAGATGTCTCCCCGGTACTTGCCGCAGGGAAAAAAGACTCTCAGCGGGCAGAGGGACATCCGGCTGTATCCAAAGACGCACAGGATATTTATGATTTGCTGGTAGAAACCTTTGATACAAGAATCAGTCATCTTCCAAGTATGGATGAGGTTTTACAGGCAATTGACAGACAGGAGTTTGTTCTGGTGCGGGGAGAAAAACAGAAAATAGATTCCCTGTTACAGTGTCAGGTTACTCCAAGGTCTTATTATGTGAATCAGATAATCAATCGGGGAGAAAAGGATCGATTTCATGCGATGATGGTTCATTCTCTCAGTAATTATTGCAGCAGCGGAGGGAAGTATGCCTATGCGTGGGTCGATGAAAAGAATCTGCCGTCTTTGAAGTTTTTTGAGAAATACGGGATGAAATTTGATGGCACATGGAATGTTGTCTATGTCTCTGAAAAAAAGGAGTAGAAGATGGAAAAACTAAAATACCTCATCTTATTGCATATTGTTCTTGCGATATATTCCTTTATGGGGATTGCCTCTAAGCTGGCAGCGGCAGAGCCATTTTTGTCGTTTAAATTTATTCTTTATTACGGAGCAGTCATCGTGACGCTGTTTTTGTATGCACTCGTCTGGCAGCAATTACTCAAAAAACTTCCGCTGATTACCGCCTATGCGAATAAAGCAGTCACGGTGATCTGGGGAGTGATCTGGGGATTTATCTTCTTTTCAGAGCCGATTACGTGGCAGAAAATTTTGGGAGCGCTCATTATCGTGGCTGGGGTATACTTTGTTGTCTCTGCGGATGAGAACGAAGATCCGGTGGAAGAGAGTGAGAAAGGAGAAGATAACTGATGTTCTACTTTATCTTGTTTCTGGTATCCGTATTTATATCGTCGGTATCGCAGATTCTCCTCAAGACCAGTGCCAATATTGAGCATGAGAATAAAATAATGGAATATTTAAATCCCAGAGTAATCGTTGCATATGGTATTTTTTTTCTGTCCAGTCTTCTTACTGTACTGGCCTATAAAGGGGTTCCCCTTTCACTCGGACCTGTTCTTGAGACTTCCGGTTATGTATGGGTGGCAGTTTTGGGAAGATGGATTCTCG
This sequence comes from uncultured Eubacteriales bacterium, assembly GCA_900319095.1. GTDB lineage: Bacteria > Bacillota > Clostridia > Lachnospirales > Lachnospiraceae > Eubacterium_F. Next base: position 19,244 of record ONNE01000158.1, read on the forward strand.
GAGAAAAGATAAAACGAAAAAAAATGATTGGTCTTGTGATTATTATAATCGGAATTGTGATCTCCAATCTATCCATTAGCTGAGGAGGATGCTATGCACTCAAAGAACCATATAAAGATGAGAGAAGAGAATATCGTGTTTTTCTTCCTTTTGGGTGGATATTTTGTCATTACGCTGATTCTTTTTTATCATCAGGCTGTTCAAACGGATGGTCTGTATCCATCAGATGCCGAAGGGTATGTGACTTTTCTGAAAGAAAAGCACCATACGTTTTCCTATCCGGTACTGTTTTTTTTGTCTGATTTTTTTTCACATTTTATGTCGGTAGAGGGAGCGTTTGCTCTCGCACTGAGTATTTTAAATGCGCTGACTCCGGTCTGTATCAAGTACTATATGGATAAATATGCGACCAGTGATAAAACCTGCGATCGCTGGGGGAGAGTGTTCTGGGTGTGGGCGCTTATGTTTGTCGGTGCCCTGTACATTCCTTTTTTGCACCCATATCGGTTCAGCGGTGTGGGATCCATTAATGCGTGGCACAATGCAACCCTGTTGTCCGCGAGATCTTTTGGAATTGTGTCCTTTTTTCTCTTTTATGAAATCTGGGAGACGTACAAAGTATCCTATGATAAAAAAAAGAATCTTATATTTGCCGTTGTCTTAGCAGTTCTCACTCTGACGAAACCATCTTATACGATTGTCTTTCTTGTGGTTGTTTTTCTTATCTTTCTCTATGAATTATTCTGCAACCGGTTTCATTATCTGAAACGGCTGATTCTGATCAGTGGCTCGTTTTTGCCGACGGTTGTTATTTTGCTGCTTCAATATTATTTGACCTATGAGACCAGCTCAGATGGTGGGATCGGTTATTTCCCGGCGCTTGTATGGTATCAGGTGACGGATAGTGTGATACTGTCCTGCCTTTTGCTGATGGCGTTTCCACTCTCTGTGTATCTCATGAATATAAAAAAAATAAAGGAGCATAAACTATTTAATTTTAGCATCTTATCTGTTCTGGTCGGCTTCTCTCAGGCGTTCTGCCTGTATGAAAAAGGCGGACGGATCCTGCACGGAAATTTTTTCTGGGGATATTTCCAGGCGGTGCAGATTTTTTATATTGTGGCAAGTATTGTTTTTTTTAACACATTTAAAGAAAGAAAAACATTGTACCGATGGGTTGGGATTCTGCTGTTTTTGGCGCATCTGATCTGTGGTATCGTCTACTTTGGAGTTGTATATAAGGGTGGTTCTTATGCTTAAAGAGATTTGGATTGCACAATTGTGACACACATATGGGAAATACTAAAGGGCGATCAGTTGATTTTTTATAGTAACTCTGCTATAATATTTCTCGAAATTTTTAAGCGTATAGAAAGGAGCTGGCAAGATGAAAAAGCTTTTATTGTGTTTCATTTTATGCACGATGGTAGGTGTTTTGAGTTTTTCGACATTTTCTCAGGCCAAAAAATCAAATGTATCGCAGGAGAGTTCTGAACAGACAAAAAAAACTACTGGCAAAAACAAGTGGGTAAAAATTGGAAAGAAATATAAGTATTTAAAGAATGGTACTTATGTAAAGAATAAAATTATTAAAATAAACAAAAAGTATTATTATTTCAATAAAAAAGGGTTTTGCAGGACCGGATGGGTAAAATTCAAGGGTAACAAATATTATTTCAACAAGAAAAAGAGATATGCCTATGTGGGAAGAAAAAAGGTAAAGAGTCTTTACTATATGTTCGATTCCAAGGGCAGGCTTGTTCAGAATGAGGGAATGTATGAATACAAATCCCATATCTACTATCTCTCGGATAAAGGGAGGGTCCAGACCGGATGGAAGATGATAGATAACTCCTATCACTATTTTGATCTTCAAAACGGAAAAATGTATACGGGAAAGAAAACCATTGACAATCAGACACATTATTTTACGGATTCCGGTGAGGCATATTTTGGGGTTTATCAGGAAGGAAAGAAAAAGTTTTATTGTGATATCTATGGGACCCTTCAGATCGGCTGTATGATCCGCGATGATGCAGCGACGTATTATGCGGATCAGAACGGATATCTGCTGACCGGATTGCAGCGCATTGGCTCCAAGGTTTATTATTTCAATGATGACTGTGAGATGCAGACCGGGTTTGTGACAATCGGACAGAACAAGATGTTCTTTGATAACAATGGTGTCCTTTTTGTTAAGCAGAAATTTATCTTTGAAGGCAATACGTATTATGCAGATAACAATGGCTATATTGTTACCAACCGCTGGATGGATGGGAAATTTTTTGACTGGTCGGGCAAGCAGACCGACTCAGTGATTGAGTACACCGATCAGGATGTATCCTTTATTACCAAAGAGGTACTTGATGAGATGGACCTTTCTTCATGCACCAAATTAATGATCGTGGCACATCCGGATGATGAAGTGCTCTGGGGAGGCGCTGAGGTGGCGCAGGGAGGATATTTCATTCTCTGTCTTACCAATGGCAATAATGCCACCAGAAAAGCGGAATTTATGAAAGTGCTGGAGCAGTCCGGGAACAAGGGAATGATTCTTTCTTATCCGGACACAGTGGCTGGTGTGCGGTCTCAGTGGAAAGCAGAATCACCGAAGATTGCCCATGATCTGGATGTTCTGATGAATTACAAAGCATGGGGGAAAGTGGTTACACACAATCCGGCCGGTGAATATGGTCATATTCATCACAAGCTGACCAATGTTTTGGTGACTCAGATGTATTTTAAGAATTATCAGCTGGAGGATTTGTATTATTTCGAGATTCACTACTCAAAGAAACAAATTGAAAAAATCGGAGGCACCTTAAAGCGTGTACCAAGTGACCTGTTGAATGAAAAACTCAGCTTGTTTAAGATATACGCTTCTCAAAAAGCGTGTGTGGATACCCATAGTTATCTCGCACCATATGAAAATCTGATAAATGCCTTTGAGTGGCAGTGATAAGAAATAATTTGGAGGAAGGAATGATGATGAGAAAGAGCATAAAGTATCTGACCGTTTTTTTCTGTTCAATTCTGACTGCGATGGCTTTTGTGTTGGACAAGACCTATCTGCCGCGCGAGGGATTTGAGAATAATTTTGGCGGCTATCTGGTACAAAAACTGAACGGCAATAACTTTATGTACTTTTTCATCCTTGTTGCCTCATGTGTACTATACGCAAAGTGTTTTGAGTATTTTATAAGGGTTCGTGAACACATCATGCCTCTGATCGTGTCCATTCTTTTGGGCGGCATTCTGATGATTGGAGACGGATTCTATGCCAATGAACGCCTGACATTTATGGTAGATAATATCTATCAGTTCTTGGTATGTCTTGGCATATTTCTTGGCTATGTCGCTCTTTTGTATATCGGACTCTGCTGGATCGATGGGTTCTATGAGATTTACTACCGCGATCACCTCAGCAGGAGAAAACGAAAAATCAATCGAAAAAAACTATATCTTCTCTTGTTTTTTGTTCTTCTTATCTGTTGGACACCGTATCTGTTTTCTTTCTTTCCGGGATCCGTTCCGATGGATGGCATGGTGCAGATCGCACAGGCGATGGATGTCTATGTCCTGAAAAATGATCATCCGGTTTTATCCACACTGTTTTTGGGCCTGTTTACTAAGTTTGGCAGACTGATAAACAATGACTATATCGGTATCTTTTCGGAAATTTTGGCACAGACGTTGTTTGTCGCATCTGCCTTTGCGTTCCTATTGTACCGTGTCTTTATGTACTCAAAGAACAAAGTCGTTTTGTTGATATCCACGCTGGTTTTAGGAGTGTATCCGACCTGGGGACTGTTGGTCGAAGCTTTTATCAAAGATGCTTTCTATGTCGGCTTCTTTACCTATTTTGTCGTCTTTTTTGCAGATTTTTTGATAAGACCTGCCTGGTTCACAAAAAAAATATGGAATATTGCGGGACTTATCCTCAGTATGCTGGGTGTCTGTTTTTGGCGAAATAATGGCTTCCATGTGTTGTTTGCCACATTCTTTTTGATGCTGTTTGCAAAAATCACATGGCGGGAAAAGGCAAAGGTGTCGGCTTGCTTTATCGGAGTATTTGTCTGCTATTTTGCGGTTTTGAATGTGCTCTATCCGATGATGGGGTTGCCGGAGGAGAAGAACGCACCAGAGATGAATGCGATGCTACAGCAGACCGCCAGATATCTTACCAGACATCCCAAAGAAGTGACACAGGAAGAGAAGGATGCGATTTCAGGTGTGGCGGATTTTGACTATCTCTCACAGAACTATCATCCGAACAATTCGGATTATGCCAAAAAGACATATAATATTCATGCCCCTGAACAAGCGCAGACCGCATACCGTAAGGCATGGTTTGAAATGTTGAAAAAACATCCGGTCACATATATCGAAGCGACGTTGAACACGACTTATGACTACTATTATTTTGGCAACAATGAGAGGTATATGAGCGAATACCAGAACTACACCAAATATGAGGCGAATTTCTGCCTGCCGGGTCTCAAAGAGATTCAATGGCTCTCCGTGTGCAGAAAGACGATGAATTCATGGGCAGAGCTGGTGCGCGCCTTACCGGGAATCAATTTGTTGGGACGGTGTGGATTTTATACCTGGATTTTGATTATTATCTCTGCACTCCTGTTAAAGAGAAGACAATGGAATCATTTCATCGCTTTAGCTCCACTCTGGTTTAACACCCTGTTGTTTTGTCTGGTCTCACCGATCAATGGACTTCAGCGATATGACTGGCCGGTTATGGCAGCGATTCCGATTTGTTTTGGAATAGCATTGACCCGTCATTCAACCGTTCAAAAGAAAGAGAAAGGAATAGCAGACAAAGAGGCTGCGGGCAGTACCAATGAATAAACATACTTTTGCAATTTGTGCATACAAGGAGAGTCCTTATTTGGAGACTTGTATAAAGTCATTGCTCGATCAGACGGTAAAAACCGATGTGATCGTGGCAACGTCTACACCGAATTCGTTCATCGGGGATCTGTGTAAAAAATACAATCTTCCGCTGTATATCAATACAGGCGAGCATGGAATCACACAGGACTGGAATTTTGCCTATTCACAGACAGATGCAGATTATATTACCATAGCGCATCAGGACGATGTCTATGACAAACACTATGTGGAAGAGTTATATAGGGCCGTTTCAAAAGTGAAAAAACCCATTATTTTTTTCACCGATTACAGTGAGCTCAGAGATGACCGCGTGGTCCACGACAACAAGCTGTTAAAGATCAAAAGATGGATGTTGATTCCGCTTCGCTTTCGCTCGCTGTGGTCCAGCAAATTTGTGAGAAGAAGAATTCTGTCTCTGGGATCTCCCATCTGTTGTCCGTCGGTGACATTTGTGACAGAGAATTGCCCGAGACCGGTTTTTCAACATGGATTTCGCGCATCGGAAGATTGGCAGGCATGGGAGCTCTTATCAAGAAGAGAGGGAGCTTTTGTCTACTGTAAAAAAACGCTGACTTATCACCGCATTCATGAGGAATCCGAGACTTCAAAGGTGTTGGGCGACAATGCCAGACAGAGTGAAGATTTTGTGATGTTTTGTAAGTTTTGGCCAAGGGGAATTGCAAAATTTCTGACAAAATTATACGGCACAAGTGAAAAATCCAACGAGATGTGAGGAGAAAATAGATGAAAAAACTGGTTGTCATTCCCGCATATAACGAGAGTGCGAGCATTGTCAAGACCGTGCAGGATATAAAAGAACATGCATCGGGATTTGACTACATTGTGATTAACGATTGCTCGACCGATGATACCTTGCAGGTTTGCAGAGAAAATGACATACACTGTCTCTCACTTCCGGTCAATCTGGGAATTGGGGGTGCGGTACAGTGTGGATATTTGTATGGCATTCGAAATGATTATGACGTCGCGGTTCAATTTGACGGTGACGGACAGCACAGTGCGAAGTACCTGGACGAGATGTTTGAAAAAATGCAGCAGGAACAGGCAGCGATGATTATTGGCTCGCGATTTATTACGAACGAGGGGTTTCAGTCTTCTTTTATGAGACGATTGGGGATACGGCATTTCAATCTCTGGATCAGGATTCTGACCGGCTGTAAGATCACCGATCCGACATCCGGTATGCGCATGATCAACCGGGATGTGATGAAGATTTTTGCAGAGGATTATCCCAAAGATTATCCGGAACCGGAGAGCGTCGTCTATATTATTGGAAAAAAGAAAAAAGTGGTCGAGATGCCGGTTTTAATGAATGAGAGGACGGAGGGGGTTTCCTCTATATCGCCGAAAAAATCCATTTACTATATGGTTAAAGTGACCATTGCGATGATGATTGCCAGATTTGGGAAGTAGGAGAGAGAGATGTCAGTTCGATTACAGATTTTTATTGGAATAATTGTATTTGTTTTTTTGGCAACAATTGCCAACATGGTTCGCAAAAAGAAGATTGATCTGAGATATTCTCTCAGATGGATGGTTGTCTGCGTGCTGATTCTGATTTTGGATATCTTTCCGCAGATCATCTACTTTTGTGCCGGTTTGATCGGAATCACACTTCCGTCCAACATGGTTTTCTTTGTGGCAATTCTTCTGCTGATCAGTGTTATTTATTCACTGGCGACTTCCGTGAGCCATCTATCCGAAAAGGTGAAACGGCTCACACAGGAAATTGCTCTGCTCAAAGAGGAACTTGAGGGAAACAGCAAGGAGGATAAGAGCGCTTGAAACAGGTAAATATTTTGATGTCTACGTACAATGGCGAGAAGTTTTTAGTCAAACAATTGGACAGTATCTTTGCTCAGACCTATTCTTCTTTTACCCTGTATGTGCGGGATGACGGATCGACGGATCAAACGGTTTCGATTCTGGAAGAGTACAAAAATAAACTGAGCGATCCGGACCGAATGGTCATTTTTAAGGAGAAAAATGTTGGGTTTTGCGCGAGCTTTTTTCAGTTGCTAAAAGCGACACCGGAAGGGGATTATTGGACGTTCAGCGATCAGGACGATATCTGGTACGAAAAAAAGATTGAACATGCGATTGGCTGGATGGAGAGCGATGAGAACCGGGACAGTGAAAAGCCGCTGATGTATCACTCCGGGATTGAATATATAGATGAGACGGATGCTCCAACCGGCCGGTATGAGATTCACTATTCCTATGATTTTCAAAAATCCATTACCAGTAATATTTTTTACGGATTTGCGATGACGATCAATCGCAGTATGAGAGAGTGTCTGGTCTGCTGCCACTCAGAGAATATTTTGTATCACGACTGGTTTATAGCGATGATCGCAGCCGGATTTGGCAAGTGGCATTTTTCACATCAGGTCGATGCGGCTCACCGCATCCACACGCAGAATACATCCCCTACGAATA
>ONNE01000111.1 GCA_900319095.1 uncultured Eubacteriales bacterium
CGGACCGGTCTGTCCATATCCGGTCAGCGAACAGTAAATCAGACCTGGATTTATTTTTCTTAACTCCTCATAGCCCAGTCCGAACCGATCCATCACTCCCGGGCGAAACTGCTCAATCACGATATCGTATTCTGACACCATCTTTTTGACAATCCCAACCGACTCTTCCTTTTTCAGATTCAAAAAAATACTGCGCTTATTTCTCTCCAGCCATGCCTGTACTGCCGTTGTGTCGGTCCCCTCTATTTTGGGTGGCCAGTCTGCAATCAGATCTCCATGATCCGGATTCCATATCTTGATTACATCAGCTCCTAAATCTGCCAGCATCATCGTGGCAAACGGTCCCGGTAAAAGAGCTGTAAAATCCAAAATTTTTAATCCATCTAAAGCTCCCATCATCTTCTCCTGTTACTTTATTTCATCAAAAAGATATCTCCCTGAAAGGAAGGGTTCTGCGAATCCTGTGCCAAATCAGCCAAGGCTTCGATCGGATAGATACGATCGTCTGACTGAAGCAAAACAAAATTTCGATACAAATGCGATATAAGATCCATGACCTTCAATATCAATCCAGAGATAACCGATGCTGTCCCTGTCAATTCCTCTGCTCTCAATAAAATGATCAAAAGCAGTGGTTTTAACCATCATATTCTGACCTTCTCCGTATTCATTGACCAGCGAGCTTCCACCCGGATTTTCTCTGTTGTAGTGCATATTCATCTCACTCTCATGATCCGAAACTCCTACATCGGCAAGAATATAATCGCTTTTGGGAATATGATTTAAAACCATATTTATTTGAAGCATCTCATAGGTAAGTGGAATCGGCTCAAAAGCTAAAATATGCAGGGAGGGATCGATCTTTTTTTTGACATATACCGATGTCGTGCCAATATTGGCCCCGATATCACAGAATATCAGCGGATGTTTTAACTGACTCAATTGACTGCCATAGAATTTTTCACTCAATTTAAAAAAGTGAAGAATCTCCTCTTTTGCCCAATTGTTTTCAGAAAAAAACATCGAGCGCATAATCGTAGTATCCTCTGAACTCCCAATATATGAAATACCCTCCACATTACATAACAGATATTCACTTTCCTTGCAGCAATTATGATATGTATTGATTCGATTCTTTAAATCATGATAATATCCCATACGAAAATATTTATCTTTTCCATCATCTTCTCCCTCCATTATCCTCATACAGATTTACTCTGACTACAAGTATATCATATTCTGCATAAAAAGATAGCATATAAAAATCAAATTCTATATGCTATCTCTCACCACAAATAATTAGTAAATCAAATTATTTAATCACGCGAACACGGATCACGCCGTCCATTGCCTCAAGTTCTTTGACAACCACATCGGTGGAATCCGAACAGATATCCAAAATCGTATAGGCATAATCTCCACGGCTCTTATTCACCATGTTCTCAATATTGACATTGTCTTTTGCAAAGAGCGCTGTAAAGCGGGTCAACATATTCGGAACATTTTTGTGCGCAATGGCAATTCGTCCATCTGTCGTACATACTCCGGCATCTACATTCGGATAATTCACAGAATTTTTGATATTACCATTTTCAATAAATTCACGAATCTCACTTACTGCCATCTTTGCACAGTTATCTTCCGATTCCTGTGTCGAAGCTCCCAGATGTGGAGTCACAATAGTATTTGGCAGATTTACTGTGGTTGGATTTGGGAAATCGACCACATATTTTCCAACTTTTCCGGACTCAAGCGCTGCTTTCAAATCCTCTTCATTTACCAATGTGTCACGTGAGAAATTAAGAAGGACCACACCATCTTTCATCTTGTCAAAAGCATCTTTGTTGAACATTCCCTTGGTCGAATCCAAAAGCGGAACATGAACGGTAAGATAATCACACATCTCAAACAGATCCTCATTGGTCTTGACCATCGTCACATCGCGGGACATATTCAGCGCATGTTCTACCGACAGATAGGGATCACATCCATATACATCCATCCCCAGACGATTGGCGGCATTTGCAACCAAAACCCCGATTGCTCCCAAACCGATGATCCCGAGCTTTTTGCCCTTGATCTCGGTTCCGGCAAATGCTTTCTTTGCCTTTTCAGCAGATTTTGCAATATTCTCATCACCTTTATTGTCCTTGCACCACTGAATACCACCGGTAATATCACGGGCAGCCAGAAGCATCGATGCGATCACAAGCTCTTTTACGCCATTCGCATTGGCACCCGGTGTATTGAACACGACAATTCCCTTATCGGCACATTTTTCCAATGGGATGTTGTTGACTCCGGCACCGGCTCTTGCCACGGCAAGAAGACTCTCCGGCAAATCCAGATCATGCATCACGGCACTTCTGACCAGAATCGCTTGCGCCTGATCCAGATTATCTGTTATCTCATATTGATCTGTCAACATTTCCAAGCCACACTCAGCGATTGGATTTAAGCAATTAACCTTAACGCTCATTCTTTTTTCCTCCTAAAATCAAACATTACACTTTGTTTTATTTATTTTCTTCCTCGAATTTTTTCATAAACTCGACCAGTTTCTCAACACCCTCTTTTGGCATTGCGTTGTAGATACTTGCGCGCATTCCACCAACCGTACGATGTCCTTTCAGGTTTTCAAATCCGGCAGCCTTAGCCTCTGCCACAAATTTGGCATCCAGTTCCTCATTTCCCGTCACAAACGGAACATTCATCAAAGAGCGGTCTTCTTTGCGAACCGTTCCCTTGAAAAGTTCTGACGAATCAAGAAAATCGTACAAAATCTGAGCCTTTTCTATGTTCTTTTTCTGAATTTCCTTTAAGCCGCCCATCTTCTTGAGCCACTTAAATACTTTTCCGCAAATATAAATACCATAGGCCGGAGGGGTATTGTACAGTGACTGGGCATCCGCATGAATCTTATACTGAAGCATGGTCGGAACTTTTTCATCTACTTTTTCCGGAATCAGATCCTCGCGGATAATCACGATCACAACTCCGGCAGGTCCGATATTTTTCTGAACACCGCCATAGATGACACCGTATTTGGAAACATCCACCGGCTCTGAGAGGAAGCAGGAAGAAACGTCTGCCACCAGTGTCTTGCCCTTCGTATTCGGCAATGTTTTATATTTGGTACCATAGATCGTGTTGTTCTCACAGATGTACACATAATCTGCATCCTCGTCAATCGGAAGATCCGAGCAATCCGGAATATAGGAAAATGTCTCATCTTCGGAAGAGGCTATTTTCACTGCCTTTCCATATTTACATGCTTCCTGATATGCCTTCTTTGCCCACTGACCGGTCACGATATAATCTGCCACTCCATTTTTCATCAGGTTCAACGGAAGCATGGCAAACTGCAAAGAAGCGCCTCCCTGAAGGAACAGAACTTTATAGTTGTCCGGAATCTCCATAAGATCTCTCAAATCTTTCTCCGCCTCTTTGATGATGGTATCATATGCCTTAGAGCGATGGCTCATCTCCATCACCGACATACCTGTTCCTCTGTAGTCCATCATCTCCTCTGCTGCCTCTTTCAATACTTCTTCCGGCAGTACGGCCGGACCTGCTGAAAAATTATATACTCTTGCCATTCTTATTATCCTCCTAAAAAAATTGATTCATAATGTGTATTTTCTTTTATTGCCTCTGAGACTGCAGAAAATCTTTTTCATCAAAAGACTCCTCGATCGCAGCCCCCGGTGCCACCATCGGCCACACTTTTTCATCCTGCTCAATCACAATTTCAATCAGGATTGGCTCTTTGGACTCAATGGCTGTCCGAATCGCATCATCCACTTCTTCTTTTTTGGTGACGCGAATCGCTTTGGCGCCCATCGCCTCTGCCACCTTGCAATAATCGACTTTATCTTCCAGAATTGTCTGTGAATATCGCTTGCCATAGAACAGAGTCTGCCACTGGCGTACCATTCCCAGAGCGTGATTGTTAAAGACAATCTGAATAATCGGAATCTGGTAGCGGGTTGCCGTTGCCAATTCATTCATATTCATGCGGAAACATCCGTCGCCCGCCATATTGATCACAACCCGGTCCGGCATACCAACCTTCGCTCCGATACAGGCACCAAGACCATATCCCATCGTTCCCATTCCACCGGATGTCAGAAGTTGTCTCGGATGACGGAATTTATAATACTGTGCCGCCCACATCTGATGCTGTCCGACATCGGTTGAGATAATCGCATCATTGTCTGTGAGTTCACTGACACGCTCCACTACATACGGACCGGTCAGCACCTCCTGATTGTATGTCATCGGCAGTGCCTCTTTGCGCGCCATTACCTTATCCATCCACTCTTTGTGATAACTCTGCTCTATCTTTTTATTCAAAATCTCAAGTACGGCTCTCAAGTCACCGATAATAGAATAATCCACCACAATGTTTTTGTTGATCTCTGCCGGGTCTATATCAATGTGAACGATCTTGGCATTGCTGGCAAACTTCGATGCATTTCCGGTCACACGGTCGGAAAATCTTGCGCCCAGTACCAACAGAAGATCACACTCCGTCACACTCAGGTTGGCATTTTTCGTGCCGTGCATACCAAGCATGCCGATATAGTACGGATCCAAGCCGTCAAATGCCCCCTTACCCATGAGGGTATCTGTTACCGGTGCATCTACCTTCTTCACAAATTCTCTCAGCTCGGCCTCCGCTCCTGAGATGACCGCACCGCCACCCACAAAGATAACCGGTTTATTTGACTCCTTAATAACCTTTACCACATCTTCAATATCATTTTGATCAATGGTGTCTACCTGCCGCTGAATGATCTTTGGAGTCATCGGAGTAAAATCTGTGACATCTCCTGTCACATCTTTTGTCACATCCACCAGCACCGGTCCCGGTCTTCCTGTCTGGGCAATCTTAAACGCACGTCTCATGACATTTGCCAGATCCTTAATGTCCTTTACGATAAAACTGTGCTTTGTGATCGGCATAACGACTCCCGCAATATCTACTTCCTGGAAAGAATCCTTTCCAAGGAGCGGCAGTGTCACATTCGCTGTAATCGCAACCAGGGGAACCGAATCCATATAAGCCGTTCCAATTCCCGTTACCAAATTTGTCGCTCCGGGACCACTGGTAGCCATACATACACCCACTTTTCCGGTCGCTCTCGCATAACCGTCTGCGGCATGAGCCGCACCCTGCTCATGGGATGTCAGAATATGATGGATTCTATCCTGATATCGATACAACTCATCATAGACATTCAAAATCGCTCCACCGGGATATCCAAATACGGTATCCACTCCCTGTTCTAACAGACATTCAATAATGATCTGTGAACCGTTCAACTGCATACTAAACCATCCTCCATTTCTAGTCTAAATTCAAAATCGCTCCGGTATTTCCCGATGTCACCATCTTTGCGTAGCGAGCCAGATAACCACTCGTAACTTTCGGTTCTCTCGGTTTCCAATTCTTGCGTCTTTCTTCCAGCACTTCATCCGTGACATCTACATTTAATGTATTTTCCGGTATATTGATTTTAATGATATCGCCCTCTTCAATCAGGGCAATCGGACCTCCCACGGCAGCTTCCGGTGAGACATGTCCGATGGATGCTCCCCTGGATGCCCCGGAAAAACGGCCATCTGTAATCAATGCCACACTGGAGCCAAGTCCCATGCCGGCAATGGCTGAAGTAGGATTCAACATCTCTCTCATGCCCGGACCACCCTTCGGTCCCTCATAGCGGATAACCACAACGTCTCCGGCAACGATCTTTCCACCCTTGATGGCTACGATCGCATCCTCTTCGCACTCAAACACTCTTGCCGGTCCCTCATGCACCATCATCTCAGGAACAACCGCAGAGCGCTTGACCACACAGGAGTCCGGTGCAATATTTCCTTTGAGGACAGCAATTCCACCCGTCTGGCTATATGGATTGTCAATTGGGCGAATCACCTCAGGATCACGATTTCTGACATGTTCAATATTCTCTCCCACGGTCTTTCCTGTGACAGTCATAATGTCTGTGTGGAGAAGACCTTTTTTATTCAACTCATTCATCACAGCGTAGACACCACCGGCCTCATTCAACTGCTCCATATAGGTGTGTCCTGCCGGAGCAAGGTGACACAGATTTGGTGTCTTGGCACTAATCTCATTGGCAATATCCAGATCCAGTTTCACTCCGGCCTCATGTGCAATTGCCGGTAAATGTAACATGGTATTGGTCGAGCATCCCAGTGCCATATCGACCGTCATGGCATTCATAAATGCCTTTTCGTTCATGATGTCACGCGGACGAATATCCTTTTTGTACATCTCCATAACCTGCATACCTGCATGTTTGGCCAGCTTAATACGATCCGAATATACGGCAGGAATCGTACCGTTGCCCTGCAATCCCATGCCGATTGCCTCGGTCAGACAGTTCATGGAATTTGCTGTGTACATTCCGGAACAGGAACCACAGGTCGGACAGGCATGGCTAACATAATCATCCACCTGCTCTTCTGTCATTTTGCCGGCCGCATGGGCACCGACCGCCTCAAACATACTGGACAGAGACGTTCTCTTACCCTGCACGTGTCCGGCAAGCATCGGACCTCCGCTGACAAATACCGTCGGCACGTTCACCCTCGCTGCCGCCATCAACAGTCCCGGCACATTCTTGTCACAATTCGGAACCATCACAAGCGCATCAAACGCATGGGCAAGTGCCATACACTCGGTAGAATCTGCAATCAGATCACGTGTCACCAGTGAGTATTTCATTCCCACATGCCCCATGGCAATTCCATCACAGACAGCGATCGCCGGAAAGACAACCGGTGTTCCTCCTGCCATGGCAACCCCCAGCTTCACGGCCTCAACAATCTTATCTATATTCATGTGGCCCGGCACAATCTCATTATATGAGCTGACAATCCCGACCAGCGGACGCTCCAATTCTTCTTTTGTCATTCCCAGCGCATTGAACAGGGGACGCTGCGGAGCCGTCTGCATTCCTTTTTTTACCGAATCACTTTTCATATTTTCTACCTCCATGTGCAATTTATCTGAAAAAACTTTTCCTAACAAATCTGTGCGGCAATGGCATCTCCCATCTCTTTGGTGCCAAGGAGTGTTTTGCCCTCATCCATAATATCCACGGTTCGCAATCCTTGTTTTAAAACCTGTTTCACCGCATCATCCACAGCGTCTGCCTCTTTTTGCAGACCAAACGAATACCGCAGCATCATGCCCGCTGACAGAATCGTCGCAATCGGATTTGCCTTATTCTGTCCGGCAATATCCGGAGCTGATCCATGACTTGGCTCATACAGTCCCAGCGTTCCCTCACCCAGACTCGCTGATGAGAGCATTCCGAGGGATCCGGTCACCATACTGGCCTCATCCGACAAAATATCACCAAACATATTCTCTGTCAAAATAACATCAAATTGTTTTGGATCCCTGACAAGCTGCATCGCACAGTTATCCACCAGCATATCCGTGAGTTCGACTTCCGGATAATCCGCACTGACTTCTTTGACAATTTTTCTCCAAAGTCTGGATGAATCCAGGACATTGGCCTTGTCGACGCTGCACACTTTTTTATTTCTCTTCATCGCAATATCAAAGGCCCACTTCGCAATACGGTGAATCTCAATCTCATTGTATGTGAGGGTGTCAACCGCTGTCATGACACCATCGACCGGTCCGGTATGTCTCTCTCCAAAATACAGTCCACCGGTCAGTTCTCTCGTCACAACAAAATCAAAACCTCCCTCTGTCAGTTCTTCCTTCAACGGACAAGCTCCACTCAGCTCATCGAAGAGAATCGCCGGACGCAGATTACAAAACAGTCCCAGTCCCTTGCGAATCTTAAGAAGCCCTGCCTCCGGACGTTTGTCCGGTGGAAGTTCATACCAGCTGTCTACACCAACTTTTCCACCGACGGCTCCCAGGAGCACCGAGTCACTCTTTTTGGCTCTCTCCAATGTCTCATCGGTCAATGGCTCACCATAGGCGTCAATCGAACAGCCTCCCATTAAAAGTTTCTCATATTGAAACGAATGCCCATAGACTTCTCCCACTTTATCCAGGATCTTCATAGCCTCGGCCACGATCTCCGGTCCGATGCCATCCCCCGGAATCACTGCGATGTTATAATTCATCTTCCATCTTCCTCCATTCACATGAAAGCCTAGATGCCCTCATAATTTTCTAGTATAAGGCAAAAGCACAGGTTATGTCAAGTGTGAGAAAAACCTGCCTCCATAAAATGAAAGACTTAAAAAGGAAAATAAAAAAAATAATGCGCCCGCCTATGGAACGTGCTATGATACAGATAAAAGTTTATTTAGGAGGATTTTACGTGAAACCATATGCGATTGTAACCGGTGCCTCCGGTGATATTGGAAGTGCCATTGCCCAAAAATTGGCCGCTGACGGCTATGATTTAGCATTATTTGGAAACCAATCAAGAGAACAGCTGGAGCAGACCGCAAAAGAATGCCGCAAAGAGGGAAGTCAGGTTTTGTGTCTTCAGGGCGACATTGGTCTTTCTGACAGTGCAAAAAAAAGAATGGAAGACGCTATGAAAGAGCGCTCCCATCTGGATCTTCTTGTCAACTGTGCCGGCATCTCTTATATCGGACTCTTGACCGATATGACCGATGACGACTGGCATACAATTCTCCAAACAAATCTTTCTTCTGTATTCTACTGTTGTCGTTCCGCAGTTCCCTATATGGTTCATCAAAAAAAAGGACGCATCCTGAACATCTCCTCCATCTGGGGAAATGTCGGTGCTTCCTGTGAAGTTGCCTATTCTGCGACCAAGGGCGGCATCCATTCCTTTACCCGGGCACTGGCCAAAGAATTGGCACCGAGCGGCATCTGTGTCAATGCCCTTGCCTGTGGGATGATCGACACAAAAATGAATGCCTGCTTCAGCGAGAGCGAACGGCAGGCAATCTATGAAGAAATTCCCATCGGCAGAGCAGGAACTCCAAGAGAAGTCGCTGAAATGATCTCACTTCTCGCCAGAGCTCCTCTCTATCTGACCGGTCAGGTCATCACGATGGATGGCGGCTGGTACTGAGCCGCCTTTTTTCTATACAAGCTCTCTTTTTATTGCCGCAAGCAATTCATCGTACGTCTCATAGGCCGGCAGCTCCGGATGATCGGCTTTGATCTGTTCGGTGCTCTTAAACAAAAATCCTGCCTTGCTCGCCTGGATCATTCCCAGATCATTGTAACTGTCTCCGCTCGCAATCGTCTCATATCCGATGGACTGAAGTGCTCTGACCGTCGTCAGTTTTGAGTTCTCAATCCGCATCTTAAAGCCGGTTATCTCACCATTTTGAGCAACCTCCAGCGAATTACAAAAAATCGTCGGACATCCCAGTTTCTCCATCAATGGTTTGGCAAATTGAGTAAATGTATCACTGATAATGATTACCTGACAGAGTGAACGAAGTTCATCCAGGAACTCCTTTGCTCCCGGAATCGGATCAATTCCTGCAATCGTATCCTGTATTTCTTTGAGTCCCAACCCGTGCTCTTTTAAAATTCCGAGTCTCCAGTTCATCAGCTTGTCATAATCCGGCTCATCTCTCGTCGTTCTTTTCAGTTCTGGAATACCACTTGCCTGTGCAAATGCAATCCAAATCTCCGGCACAAGCACACCTTCTAAATCCAAACATGTAATATACATTTTATCCTCCAATCTGTTCAGTGTATAACAACTCCAATGACAGTATACCACAAAATACGTCTTGCGAATACTCCCAAAACAATTTTATTTTTCAACTGACTTGGGTTCGTGTTCTTACTGATTTACCGTTGTCATCCCACAATCGTGCCACCGCCCAATACATATTCGTTGTCATAGAGAACGACTGCCTGCCCCGGAGTGACAGCACGCACCGGTTCCGGAAAGGATAATTCAAAATAATCCTCTCCCACATCGGAGATGACAGCCGGTGCCCCACCGTGATTGTATCGGATTTTGGCAATTACCGACTGTCCCTTTTCAAACCGCTCAACCGCCATGCAGTTTACCGCATTGGCTCTGAGATGATCGGTAAAGACATCCTCATTTTTTCCCAGTACGACTTCCTTTGTATCCGGTCGGATCTCTACGACAAAAGCCGGCTCGCCCAGTGCGATTCCCAGGCCCTTGCGCTGTCCGATCGTATAATGGCTGATTCCCCTGTGAACTCCCAGAATCGTTCCGTCTTTGTCCACAAAGTTGCCCGGAGACTCAGCGACACCAGTCTCCCCTTCAATGAAGGCCGCATAATCGCCATCCGGAACAAAGCAGATCTCCTGACTGTCCGGTTTGTGCGCAACCTCCAGTCCGGCCTCAAGCGCCAGTTCACGGATGCGGCTCTTTTCAAATTCTCCGACCGGAAAAAGGGTGTGGCTGAGCTGCTCCTGTGTCAGATTATACAGGGCATATGTCTGATCCTTATGCAGCGACTCCGACCTCTGAATCGCAAATCTTCCATTGTCCAGCCGCCCCACCTTCGCATAGTGACCGGTGGCAATATAATCCGCTCCAATGGACAGACTTTTTTGCAGCATTGACTCCCATTTGACATAACGGTTGCATGCAATACACGGGTTGGGTGTCCGCCCCTCCCGGTACTCACGCACAAAATAGTCAATGACATTCTCCTGAAATTCTTCTCTGAAATTCATCACATAATATGGGATATCTAGCTGATGAGCCACACGTCTGGCATCTTCCACGGCGCTCAGGCCACAGCATCCCCCCTCGTTCTCCACAAGACAGGCATCCTGCTTTTGCCAGATTTGCATAGTAATCCCAATCACATGATATCCCTGATTTTTTAAAAGGTAGGCCGCCACAGAGGAATCCACTCCTCCGGACATGCCTACCACAACTGTCTTATTCTTCATCGTAAATATCTGCCTTTGGTTTTTTCAGACCCTCAATCTCAATCCCGTGCTTTTGTGCATAATCCCAAAGGGCTGCATGAATGGCCTCTTCTGCCAGTAGGGAACAATGAACTTTCACCGGTGGCAGACCATCCAACGCATCCATCACTGCCTTGTTTGTCACTTCCAGCGCTTCATAAATGGTCTTTCCTTTTACTAATTCTGTCGCCATACTGCTTGTGGCCACTGCCGCCCCGCATCCAAATGTCTTAAACTTACATTCTTTTATAATTTTGGTCTCTTCATCAATATCCAAAAACATTCTCATGATGTCACCGCACTTGGCATTGCCAACGGTTCCGACACCACTTGCATTTTCAATCTCGCCAACATTTCTCGGATTTGAGAAATGTTCCATTACCTTTTCACTGTACTCCATATCTGTGGTACCTCCATCAACTATTTTCCTTGACAAAGTCATCGTACAGCGGAGACATACTGCGCATCCTCTCTACGATCACTTTTAATGAATCTACTACAAAATCTGCCTGCTCCATGGTCGTCTCTTCCGACAGAGTCAACCGGGTCGACCCATGAGCAATTTCATGAGGCAGACCAATCGCCAGCAGAACATGGGACGGATCGAGCGATCCGGATGTGCAGGCAGAACCGCTGGATGCACAGATTCCCTTCTGATCCAACATGATCAACAATGACTCTCCCTCAACAAACCGAAAACATACATTGATATTGTTCGGCAGACGTTTCTCTCTGTGACCATTGACTTTGACATACGGAATCTCTTTCTCGATGCGGGCAATCATGTGATCGCGAATCGCAATCTCTTTCCTGCTGTTTTCCTCCATCTTCCCAATCATGATCTCAGCCGCTTTTCCCATGCCGATAATTCCCGGAACATTGTGGGTTCCGGCACGTCTGGAGCGCTCCTGCGCACCACCATGAATCAGTGCACCAAGCTTCACACTGTTTCTCAGATACATAAATCCAATTCCCTTTGGTCCGTGAAACTTATGCCCACTCGCGCTGAGCATATCAATCTTCATCTCATCTACCTGAATCGGAACATGTCCAAAGGCCTGAACCGCATCCGTGTGAAACAAAACCCCGTGCTCTCTGGCAATCTCACCGATTTTCTGAATCGGTTCAATCGTTCCGATCTCATTATTGGCAAACATAATCGTAATCAGAATCGTATCCGGACGAATTGCCTTTTCAAGCTCTTCCAGTGAAATCAATCCATCTTCATCGACATCTAAATAGGTCACTTCATAGCCATTCTTCTCCAGCCACTCACAGGTGTGAAGAACCGCATGGTGCTCAATTTTACTTGTAATAATATGCTTTCCCTTATTTTTATAGGCCTCTGCCACTCCCTTGATCGCCCAGTTGTCCGACTCACTTCCGCCACCGGTAAAGTAAATCTCTGATGGTTTCGCTCCAAGATAAGAAGCAATCTTCTCTCTCACTTCTTCCATCGGTTTTTTTGCTTTTCCCGCAAAACTGTAGACACTCGAAGGGTTACTGTAAACCTCTGTAAAATAAGGCTTCATAGCCTCATAAACTTCCGGAATTACGGCAGTAGTCGCCGCATTGTCTAAATATATTAATTCGTGATCCACGTATTCTGACCTCCATTCCCTAGGAATTTAATAGGATATTCCATTACACGTCCCATTATAAACGATTTTGTACTTGTGTCAAGTCAACACCGGCACTTTTTTTTTTTTTTTATCTCATCTTTTTTTTATTATGGAAAGATTGTTTCCTTTGTGATATTATGGCGATAAATAAATAAAAACAATAGAGAGGTACGAAAATGAAAGAAAATCTGAAATTGAGACCATACCGGCACAAAGTACAGTATTATGAGACAGATAAAATGGGAATTGTGCATCACTCCAACTACATTCGATGGTTCGAAGAGGCACGAGTGGATTTTTTAGATCAGGTCGATATGCCTTATGAAAAAGTGGAGGCCATCGGTCTGATTTCACCTGTGGTATCCGTCGAGTGCCACTATCACGGAATGACACATTTTGGCGACGAAGTATGGATTCTTCCAAGAGTCCAAAAGTTCAACGGAGTCCGGCTGATCATCGCCTATGAAGTCCGGGATATAAAAACTGGAAATCTCCTTTGCAGCGGAACCAGTTCTCACTGTTATTTAGATTCGGAGGGAAAACCGGTCAATCTCAAAAAAGCCAATCCGGATCTATACAGGATTTATAAAGAGTCGGAAGGTTTGGACTTTGAAAACACCCATTCGCGCTGAATCACAAAGCTGATTATAAATAAAATGGTATCGATGATGCATTTGCGCACGGTGGCATAGGCAATAAAGGTAAATAAATGGTTGACCAAAAGCCATGAGCACATCAGCTGGACGATACACAGGATATAGTACCGGACAAGAATGATCGGTGACTTGGATTGATTCTTAAATACCTGATTTTTATTCAGAAAGAAGTTGTACAGCGAACTAAACAGGCGGGAGATCAGTGTTCTGAGTAAAATCAGCACGGAACTTCCAAGAATCATGGCATCCGCGGGAATGATCGGCCGCAGGATAAATCCCAGCAGATAAAAAAGAAGAATATCAATCAAAAAGCTGGAAAATGAGCTGAGCAAAAACTTCAAAAACACTTTATAGATTCGAATGGAATCGATAAAAGGATTGAAGTGAGAACTCTCATTGTTTTCCAGATAAATGGTCGAAATGGGAAATTCCCTGAACGGAATCTGATGTTCTTTGGCACAGATCAGCATATTCATCTCATACTCAAACCGCTCTCCTTTTGTGTTTGCAAAATACCGGTCAATCAGAGGAGTCGGCAGCCCTCTCAGTCCGGTCTGGGTATCTGACACATGGATTCCGCACAAAAGACCAATGATACGACGGGTCAGTTTGTTACCAAAACGACTCCGAAGAGGAATGCTTTTGTCTTCGAACTGACGACAGCCAAGAACCAAATGATCCGGATTTTCATAAGTAAGGCGGGCACAAGTATCAATGTCCGATAAAATATGCTGGCCATCACAGTCAACCGTGACAACTCCCTTGATATCCGCATCGCTTTTTAGTATATGGTTGAAGGCAGACTTCAGAGCCATTCCCTTGCCAAAATTTACGACATGACGAATAACCGTGCAGTGATAACGCTCTTTACACGTTTTAAAGTATTCACGGTTTTTTATCTCACTTCCATCATCCACAAGAATAATATTGACAAATCCGGAATCATGCAATTGTTGAACCAATGTAATCATGCGTTCATCCGGATTGAGTGCCGGTATAATGACCGCAATGGATTTTTTGTATTCAGACAAAGGGCTCCTCCAATCTCCTTTTTATATACGGTATTTCAACTATATTTTAAACTTATCAGACCCAAGTCTAGTATACCTGTTTTTGACAGGAAATTCAAGCGGATACCATTCATTAAATCTCTAATTCTTGACTTTTTCTTCTCAAATCGCTATAGTATATAGGATAGGGGGAAACTTGTATGTTGAGAGAACGATTTCACTATATCCTAGATTGGTTAAATTATTTGCTGCGGTATCGGTTTACCGCTATTTCGGATACCATGATTGTTTGGGAAGCCGCAGAAAATTCTAAGATGAATGACAAGATCCGCACCCTATATGATCAATTAGTAAAGGATGACGCCTACCGCTCTTTTTATTTTGTCTGGGCGATGGACAACCCGGAAGATTATTTTTCTCTCATGAAAAATCATCACACCATGCTGGTTCGGAAAAACACTTCGGATTATTACAGAACCTATGCCCAGGCACGCTTTTGGATTCACGACTGTGATTTGGAAAAATTTATCCGTCCGGGCAAAAATCAGATCGATATCCGTTACCGTGGCGATTCACAGGAAGACCGGGAGATTTTTGATTATCTGTCAGCCAGAGAGCACACTCCTTCTCTGTTAGAAAAGTTTGTGCGCTATTCAAAAAAGATGCTCAACCGCGCCCATTTGATTCTGCTGATCATAAAATACAACATTCTTGGTTTTTTTCGAACGCACGGACTCTTTCACAACAACAACAGTCTCCGGCTGGCAAAATTGAAAAACTGTCATCAGGGCAAGCGCTGTTTCTTAATCGGAAACGGCCCCAGTCTGACCGGAGCAGATCTGGATCTTTTGCAGGACGAATACACCTTTGGAACGAATATGGTCTATAAAATTTTTGACCAGACGGAGTGGAGACCCAGTTATCATTGTATCTCCGACTCCATTTACGCATCGAAATTGGGACAGGAACTATCCAAAAAAGTAAAGGCTCCCCTGTTTACCACAGAGAGAACTTACCGACGTATGCGCAATAAACCATTTGACACTACTTATGTCCACACACTACAGAGTGAGCGCTACAAGGTTCGGGGCAATATTCAGGCATACTGTATGGTAAAGGCAACCGTTTTGTCTCTGGCTGCCGAGATGGCATTTCATATGGGTTTTAAGGAAATATATCTTCTCGGAGTCGACTGCACGAACCCTCATGCCAAGGGAGGTCACTTTACCGATAACTACACGACAAAAGAAGTCGCTGAGACAGATATTCACCGCATCAAGACACGTATGAAGGCCTCTACACTGACAACGGATCAGATTGGTGCTCATATCATTGACCGTTCTATGGAGGTTTACCACTTGCTGGATGAATATGCAACCAAACACGGAATTCATATATACAACGCCACACGTGGCGGAAATCTGGAAATTTTTCCCCGGGTAAAACTGGAAGAGGTTTTGGGGATTGAGGAGGAAGAAAAATGAAAATTATCGGAGTGATCCCGGCAAGATATCAATCCAGCCGTTTTCCCGGAAAACCTCTGGTTCCGATCTGTGGAAAGCCAATGATCTACCGGGTCTATCAACAGGCAAAAAAGGTACCGGAATTTGATGAAGTCTACATTGCGACAGACGATGAGCGGATCCGCAGCACTTGCGAGGAGTTTGGCATGCCGGTAATCATGACATCCGACCGGCACGCAACCGGTTCTGACCGCGTGGCAGAGGTAGCTTCCAAAGTAGACGGCGATCTCTTTGTCAATGTTCAGGGTGATGAGCCGGTCATCGCCCCGGAAATGATCCAACAGGTTATTTCTATCTTTACGGAAGACCCAACTGTCTTATTTGGCAGTCTGAAAAAAGAGATTACCGATCCCGATGAAATAAAAGCATACAGCACGGTAAAGGTCGTGACCGATGATAAGGGAGATGCTCTCTATTTCTCCCGCTCTGTAATCCCTTCCAATATCAAAGACGGAAAACTGGCAAGGGTATTTCGCCACGTCGGGATCTATGCCTACAAAAAAGACTTTTTTTTCTTTTTTGCATCAATGGAACAGACAGAACTGGAGCTTGGGGAGGGAATAGAACCTCTCCGGGCAATGCAAAAAGGATATAAGATCCGTTTAAAAGAGACGAACTATTCTTCCATCGGTGTCGATTTGCCGGAACACATTGCCATGGTTGAACAAGTGATGAGAGAACAGGGAAGGGAGGACGCATGAAGCGAGTAAATATACTGGACTGTACACTTCGAGACGGAGGCTACCTGATTGACAGTCAATTTGGCAATACTGCCATAAAGGGAATTATACGGGGATTAACCGACAGTGGCACAGACGTGATTGAGTGTGGTTTTTTAAAAGATGAACCTCATCAGAAGGGTTCCACGATTTTTAATCACGCTGCCCAATTGCGGCCTTTTCTCCCGGAAGACCGTCGTCAGGCATCTTATGTTTGTCTTGCCGATTTCAGCCGATATACCATCGAGAATCTGGAACCCTATGACGGAACCTCGATCGATGGTGTGCGCGCCTGTTTTTTTAAGCATGAGCGCCACGATGTCATCAATTTTTGTAAAAGCATTAAAGAAAAGGGCTATAAACTCTATGTACAGCCGGTCGATATTCTCGGTTATACAGATTTTGAACTCTTGGGATTGATCGAAGAGGTCAATAAACTTGAGCCATATGCATTCTCGATCGTAGATACCTTTGGCTCTCTGTACCGCGATGATCTTCAACGCATTTTTTATCTGGTTCATCACAACCTTCTTGGCAGCGCCAAGATCGGTTTCCACTCCCACAATAATCTTCAGATGTCCTTTGCTCTCTCTCAGGAATTTATCGAGCTGACGCAGGGACTCCGACAGGTTGTCGTAGACTCCTCGATGGCTGGCATGGGACGTGGCGCAGGCAACACCAACACGGAACTTGTCATGCAATATATGAATCGAAAATTCAACAGTGGCTATGACATTGATATCGTTTTGGATCTCATCGATAACTACATCGACGGTTTTCACAATCAATATGAATGGGGATACTCGATTCCTCATTTTCTTGCCGGTTCATACAGTGCTCATGTAAACAACATTTCATATTTGTCCACAAAAGCGGGAATCGCCAGCCGCGATATCAACTATCTGCTGAATCGTCTCGGAGCCAATGCCCGTAAGCGCTACGACTACGACTTGTTGGAAAAACTGTATATTGAGTATCTGGATACACTGTGCGAAGATGAACAATCACTCAGAGAACTAAAAAGCCAGCTGCAGGGAAAAAATATTCTCATGCTGCTGCCCGGTCACTCGATCGTCTCTCATAAAGGTGAGATTGAATCCTATTGTCATGAGAAGAATCCGGTGGTAATCAGCGTCAATCTTCTCTCACACGACTATCCGATCAACTTTGCCTATTTTAGCAACAAAAACCGCTATCAGTACTGGCAGAGTGCTACACATTTTAAGGAATACAAAAAAATCGTGACTTCCAACGTGACAACCGCTACCGGGCCAAACCAGTGGGTCATCGATTTTACCCGGCTGGTCAAGTGCGGTTGGGAACAGTTGGATAATTCGGGAATTCTTCTGCTTCGCTTATTAGACCAATTAGAGGTAAACAGCATTGCCATCGCCGGATTTGACGGCTACAGCCACAATGCTGACAACCAGAACTATATTCAGAAGGCCATGGAGAAAACAAGAAATACGCTCAATGCCAGCGAGGCCAATGAAGATATCCGCAGTATGCTGGAAGATTATATGAACACTAGGACGTTAGATTGTCCGATTACTTTTATCACACCTTCTCTCTTTGAATCCGTGACGAAAGGAGAAAACCATGTCAGATAAAGAAAAGCTCAACAAAATACGTCTGTTCGTCATGGATGTTGACGGAACCCTGACCAACGGAAAAATCTATATGGGCCAAGACGGAGAACTCATGAAAGCATTCAATGCCAAAGACGGATACGGAGTAAAACTACTCTCAAAGAATGATATTATTCCCGCAATTATTACGGGCAGATACTCTAAAATTGTCGAGAACCGCTGCCGCGAAATCGGAATTCAGGAGCTCTATCAGGGCATTCAGGACAAGGATGCGGTTCTTACATCCATCATGGAAAAATATCATCTCACAACGGAACAGGTCGCCTATATCGGAGACGATTTAAACGATGCGAGTGCCATGAAACTCTCCGGTGTCACGTTTGCCCCGGCCGACTGTCATAAGCAGCTGATCCCTTACGTGGATTATGTCCTTACCAAAAACGGTGGCGACTGTGCGGTGCGTGAGGCAGTGGACAAAATCCTCTCTGCGAGGGAGCACGTAAACCTTCTGTAGATCCCCTTCGTTAAGACAATTTTGATTCTGGCTCTTTTTCACACGACACAATTCTCAATGCAGTCTCATCAACGGTAAATCTGACTTCATAACCCGCAAACTTCATACCATAAATCCGATCCGGATCCCTCTGATAAGCGGGTCTTGGATCCTGTGACAGGACGCCCATGAGCGCCCTCTTTTTTTTCTCCGGCAGCTTTTCCAGATAGTTGTCCGGGAACACCTCTAACTCATAGCCTTTGTTTTGAGCGGCAAATCCCTCTTTTGCGTCCGGATGGCTGTCTACTGCCGGCAGATAGGGTTTGATATCCAAAATCGGAGTTCCATCCAAAAGATCTGCTCCTCCCACATAGATGACCGGACCAAACTTATCATCCTTTTCTATCCCGAGCAGCCGGACAACAGACAAACCGATCCCATTCGGTCGAAACGGAGATCTTGTTGCAAACACTCCCATATGCTGATTGCCACCCAGTCGCGGGGGACGAACCGTTGGCGAGAAATCCGTTTTTGTGTTTTTCGAAAACTGCCATATCAGCCATAAATGAGAAAAATCATTGAGTCCTCTCAAGGCATCCACCATTCGGTATTCCGGCTCAAAAACAATCCTTGCCTCTAATTCACTCACCAGTCCGCTCTGTCTGGGAATCCCGAACTTTTCTTTAAAATCGCTCTCAATATGCGCAATGATATTCATCGTTATCTCATTCTTTTCCATCCTTATCCTCTCCCCACAAATTCAAATGCATTCCGAATCAATTGAATGTCATCCCCCACTATGAACACCACATCAAACCGCACCGGAGTGTCCGGGAAAAGACGCTTTTCTCTCATATAGAATGCTGCGCCCTGACTGATTTTTCTCTGCTTCGCATAAGAGATGACTCCTTCCGGGGCCTCATAGCGGTCACTGTCACGATATTTTACCTCCACAAAGCAAAGATACTCAGTGCCCTCGTCACTGAGTTCTCTCGCAATCATATCAATTTCAGCAAAGCAGCAGTGATAATTTCTGTCCACAATCTCATATCCCTGTTCCCTCAGGTATTCTGCCGCTATCTCCTCTTTTTCACTTCCTATTTTTCTCTTGTTCATAGTCTCCTGTCCTGTTAAAAAATCTCTTTCTCGTCATATTTTTTCCATTATAATTCAAATCCTATGGATTGTAAATAAGTAAAATATATATAAAGAATCCTTCCGCCATCAGGACGAAAGGATTCTTGTATTTCTATTCATAAATGTGCTTTTCGTACAATCAATCGTTGGTATGCCATACCCAGTCACGAATCTCCGGAAGATCCTGACCATATTCAGCAATATACTGCTTGTGCTCAACTAACTTGTCGTTCATCTGCTGAATCAGGAATGAACCCTTGTTGCCAAGCTGTGGCAGATGCATAATGGCATCCTTTACCAAATCGAAACGGTCTATCTGATTCTGAACACGCATATCAAATGGAGTTGTAATTGTACCTTCCTCCAAATAACCGTGAACAGAAATATTGGTGTTGTGACGAGTATAAGTCAACTCATGAATCAATGTCGGATAACCATGGAATGCAAAAATAATTGGTTTATCCTTTGTAAACAATGCATCATACTCACGATCGGAGAGACCATGTGGATGTTTGGAATCAGACTCAAGTTTGAACAAGTCTACTACATTGATGACACGAATCTTAAGCTCCGGCATAGCATCGCGCAGAATCGTTGTTGCAGCCATAACTTCCAAAGTCGGTGTATCACCGCAGGCAGCCAGCACAAGATCCGGCTCATCGTTCTGATCGTTACTTGCCCACTCCCAAATACTGATACCCTGTGTACAATGTTTAACCGCCTGCTCCATGGTAAGCCACTGTTTGCTTGGATGCTTCGAAGCAACAATTGCATTGACATAGTTCTTGCTCTTGACACAGTGATCAAAGCAGGAAAGCAGACAGTTTGCATCTGGTGGAAGATACATACGTACCACGTCCGCCTTTTTATTTGCAATGTGATCCAAAAATCCCGGATCCTGATGTGTAAATCCGTTGTGATCCTGCTGCCATACATTGGA
>ONNE01000116.1 GCA_900319095.1 uncultured Eubacteriales bacterium
CTTTTTTGGCCGCCCGGTAAAAATCAATCACACCATACATAACACCATGATCCGTGATGGCAAGACTGTCCATACCAAGTTCTTTGGCCCGATGCACCAGCTCATCAATCTTGCTTGAGCCATCCAGCAGACTATACTCCGTATGTACATGCAGATGTGTAAACGCCATTTATTGCCATCTCCTCTCTAAAAAAAGCCACATATACCTCTTATCGATCCGATATATGTGGCAAGTCATCTTTTTTTATTCATTTAATTGGCTGTTCCGACCAAATACTCCTCCAAACTGGTCATCGCAGATTGTTCATCTTCGCCCTCCGCAGTGATTTCAAGTTGCTGTCCGGGAACCAGACCGAGCGTCATCATACCCATGATACTCTTTGCATTTACTGTTTTGTTCTCCTGTAAAATGTTGATACTGCTCTGGTAACGGCTGGCTATCTGCACAAGCATAGCAACTGTACGAGCACTTTCTGTGTCATTGCTGACACCAATGCTTTTCTTAATCATAATTTCCTCCAATTTGATTTTTACCACGCAAATTTTCCGCGATTTCACTCAATCTCCGCAGACGGTGATTCACCCCTGATTTACCGAGCGGTGGTTCAAGCATTTCCCCCAATTCTTTCAGCGTGACATCCGGATTGTCCAATCTCAATTTGGCGATCTGCGCTAAATTATCCGAGAGATTTCCAAATCCAATGGTATCGTGAATATATTGTATATCGTTCGTCTGCCGGGTCGCGGCAGAAACTGTCTTTTTAATGTTTGCCGTCTCGCAATTTACTTTGCGGTTGATCGAATTTCTCATGTCCTTTAAAATTCGAACATTCTCAAATTCCATCATAGACACCGGGGCTCCAATCAAACTCAAAAAATCTGATATTGCCGATCCCTCTTTCATATATACGACATACATTTTTTTTCGCTCTACAATTTTTGCTTCCATTCCGCACACACCGATAATCTCTCGAATCTGCTCTGCGTATCTTGAACTTCCAAGAGTCATCTCCAAGTGATAGCCACTGTTGGGATCTGTCACGGAACCGCACGCCATAAAGATACCTCGCAAAAAAGCGCGCTTGCAACACATCTTCTCCAATAAGCCCTCAGAGACCAGTCCGCCATCATCATCCAATATGTGCATTGCCTCCAGGCAATTTTGTGCCTCCTCGTCATCTAAGAGATACAAAAGATATTGGTGACTTCCCCGGACAGAAAGATCCGGTGCTATTCGGAAAGCCTTCTTAAATAAAATATAACTTTTTTTTAAAACTGTCAAGTTCTCTGTTAAAAACTTAATCGTATAATTGACACCATTCTCTATAAGAACTTGTCCACAACAGGTAAACAGCGCTGTCAATTCAGCAATTTGGCAATGTCTGGAACGCCCTGTCTGCCTATATAATTCTTCTTTTACTTTTCCTGCGAACGACATATATTGCGCAACCGATCCTTCTCTATATCTCTATGCTCTTTTTTACTTCCATATTCTGTATTTTCAAATTCTTTGTAAATAGCATTCGTCAGCGTGACACTGCGATGTTTTCCACCGGTGCAGCCAATGGCGATCACCAGCTGTGTTTTTCCCTCAATGATATAGTTTGGTATCAGAAAATCCAACATATCTTTTAATTTGCGTAAAAACTCCTGTGCCTTGTCCGAAGCCATCACATAATCATACACCTGTGCGTCATTTCCCGTAAGTGGCTTGAGCGCTTCAATGTAAAATGGGTTCGGAAGAAATCTGACATCAAATACCAGATCCGCATCCGATGGGATGCCATATTTAAATCCAAAGGAAACAAATGTCAAATAAAAATTGCAAAATTTTTCATCTTCTACGAAAATGCGGTCAATCTCCTGTTTCAGATCCCGTATCAGCAATTTCGTTGTGTCGATGATGTAGTCCGCCTGTTCTTTCAATTCAACGAGAAAGCTTCTCTCCCTCTCAATCGCATTATCCATGCGCCCACCCTTTGCCAGAGGATGCATCCGCCTCGTCTCTTTGTATCTCTTGACAATGACGGCAGTCGATGCCTCTAGAAAAAGAATTTCCAGCGAATAGCCGTCCTTCTTTAAACCGGCAAGAACATCTGCCGCCTCAGACAATGCCTTGTGTCCTCCCCGGATATCCAGTCCGAGAGCCACTCTCTGAATCTGTTCCGTGGAGTCCTTTACCAGCTGCATAAATGTCGGCAAAAGGGAAACCGGCAGATTATCCACACAAAAATATCCGTCATCTTCCAATATTTTCATGACAGAGCTGTGCCCGGCTCCGCTCATTCCTGTCACAATTACAAATCTCATCCTATCTCTCCTCATCGTCCATGGTTTTGACTACATCCCGATTTTCCCCGCTGTCATAAAGTAACCAACTTCCCATCCGAATCTACGATGCGGACTTCCGGCTCCAGTTCCACCCCAAACTGATCCTTAACCCGATCCCGGACATCTCTCATGAGCCGGCACACATCCACGGATGTGGCCTGTCCGCGATTGACAACAAACCCACAGTGCTTTTCAGAAACTTGTGCGTCTCCGACACGGTATCCCCTCAACCCCGCATCATCGATCAGCTTTCCTGCAAAATATCCTTCCGGCCGCTTAAACGTACTCCCAGCACTTGGATACTCCAAAGGCTGCTTCTCCCTGCGACTCTGATTCATCTTCTTCATTGCAGCTAAAATCTCTTCTCTCTCTCCCTTTTTAAAAGAAAAGGTTCCCTCTATCACAAGATATGATTTTTTTTGAATCACACTCGTCCGATATCCCAATTGAAGTTCCTGTGCCGACAGTGTCACCCGCTCTCCCTGATGAGTCAGAACGACCGCAGATTCAATACAATCTTTGATCTCGCCACCATAAGCACCTGCATTCATGGTAATCGCGCCTCCCAGTGTTCCGGGAATGCCACCGGCAAACTCAAATCCAGACAATTCTTCCCCGGCCAGTTTCATCGCCATAACCGATAGAGGAATGCCCGCCTGCGCAGTAACTTTTGTCCCCTGTATATGAATCTGCTCTAATCCTTTTCCAATCTCAAGAACTACTCCGTCAAAACCGCTATCGGAAAACAACACGTTGCTCCCTTTTCCCAACAGATAGTAAGGCAAGCCTCTGTCCTTTGCAAACTGAATGGCCTCTTTTACCTCCTCCTCTTTTTCCGGAATCAGATAGAACGCTGCCGGTCCCCCAATCCGAAACGTTGTGTGATTTGCCAGACTCTCCTGTTCCCGAACGATCATATCTACCTCCGTCTCCCTCTATTTGAATAATACCATGCGCACGGCTCCGTATATTCCGGCATCGTTACCGAGCTTTGCCAGATGAAACCTAGTATCTTTCAATGCGTACATCGCATTTTCCCGATAATATTTCTCTACAACATCAATGAGAATCTGTCCCGCTGCCGAGACACCGCCTCCGATCACAAATGCCTCCGGATCCACAACATGCGCCACATCGCTCAGTGCCGTTCCGAGATACTTTCCGAATCGCTCTACGATTTCCAGGCAATAGGCATCACCCTCTCTCGCACCGTCGAAAACATCCTTTGCCGTTATCTCTTCACATTGATTCAGGCAGGAATCCTCTCTCAAATTCTTCTTTGCCATGCGAACAATCCCGACAGCCGATACATATTGCTCTAAACAGCCTTTATTTCCGCAACCACATGTCTCTGTCTCATTGGCTTCCACCTTGATGTGTCCGATCTCGCCACCGGCTCCCTTGCTTCCGGTGAGAACCTTTCCGTGATAAATGATTCCGCCACCGCATCCGGTTCCCAGCGTGACCATCACAATGCTGTCATATCCACAGCCTCCGCCCTTCCACATCTCTCCGAGCGCTGCGACATTGGCATCGTTTCCCACCTTGACATTTCCCACACCGGTCAGATCTGCCACCGCATTCTTGACATTGAAAACTCCCCAGCCAAAATTCGCACACTTAAGTACAACTCCGTCATCCGTCATCGGTCCCGGAATTCCCATTCCAATGCCAAGGATGTTGCCGCCATAGACAGCTCGCTTCTCTTCTATACTATCCACAATATCCGGCAAAATATTCTTTCCCTCTTCCTCTGTCCGGGTCGGAATCTCCCATTTTTCTAACAGTTCCCCTATATCAGAAAAAATCCCCATCTTAATTGTTGTTCCCCCAACATCGACTCCTATGTAAAATGATGCCATTTTGTACCTCCCTTTTCACCTCACGAATTTGATAAATTGCTGGTTACTCGATTATATAATTCCTTCGCTGCATTGTATCCCATTTTTTTCTGTCGGAAGTTTACGGCTGCGGATTCGCAGATCACAGCCAGATTTCGTCCCGGACGGATTGGAATGGAGTGGCAGACAACCTTATTCCCCAGATATTCAATATAGTTCTCTTCCAGTCCCATGCGGTCATATTCCTGATCTTTGTTCCACTCCTCTAATTTGATAACAAGATCAATCGACTGCGTATTCTTTACACTTTCGACACCAAACAGAGTCTTGGCATCTACAATGCCGATTCCTCTGAGTTCAATAAAATGTCTGGTGATATCCGGTGCTGAGCCAATCAGCGTAGCATCACTCACTTTTTTAATCTCAACGACATCATCTGACACCAGACGATGTCCTCTATGAATCAGTTCAAGTGCCACTTCACTCTTACCGATTCCACTCTCACCGGTGATCAAAACACCTTCCCCATAAATATCAACGAGCACTCCGTGAATGCTGATGCGCGGTGCCAGTTCTACCTTGAGCCAGCGGGTCACCTCTGCCGAGAATGCCGAGGTGTCAGCTTTCGAACTAAAAATCGGAATTTTGTATTCTCTGGCGAGTCTCAAAAATTCTTCCTCTACCGGAAGATCTCTGCAAAAGATGATGCAGGGAATTTTATAGGACATGATTTTCCCTATCATCTCTGCACTTTTTTCAACTCCCTGTTTCTCCATATATGTATATTCAACCTGACCAATGATCTGTACCCGATGATGATCAAAATAGTCAAAAAAACCTGCCAATTGAAGTGCCGGCCGGTTCGCATCCGATTGTGTAATTTCAAGATCGTCCAGGTCAATCTCCGGAGTTAAGTTCTTTACATCCATTTTCTCAGCAAATTTCTTCATTGATACGGTATACATAATTCCCCTCCATTCCGTTCCCGCTTCATTTCTCTATCTGATTTAATCATATCATACCGATGTCTTTTTTGCAAACATTCCTCCCATGTATATTTATTTTGTGAACAGGGAATTTTTTTATTGACAAGAGACCGTCTTTCGTACTAGAATTCTTTAATATATATAAGCATTCTCTTCGGGGAAAATATAAATTTTTGTGAGGGTAATTATGAGTGAAAATTGTTCCCACGATTGTTCAAATTGCCAGAGCAATTGTGATTCCAAAAATTCTGCCGACCGGATTGCAAAACCGCATCCCATGAGCAAAGTAAAAAAAGTAATCGGTGTCGTGAGCGGAAAGGGTGGTGTCGGCAAGTCCATGGTAACGGAACTGTTGGCCGTCCAGTTTTCCAAAAAAGGGTATCACTGCGGTATCCTTGATGCCGATATCACCGGTCCATCCATTCCCAAGGCATTTGGACTGACGGAAAAAGCAGTCGGTGATGAGACAACGATCTACCCTGTCTCATCAAAAAAACTTAACATTGATATTATGTCGATCAATCTTCTGCTCCCCAACGACACAGATCCGGTCGTGTGGAGGGGACCTGTGATCGGTGGCACGGTTAAGCAATTCTGGACCGATGTTCTGTGGGATAACGTTGATTATTTATTTGTCGATATGCCACCGGGAACCGGTGATGTAGCCCTGACGGTGTTTCAGAATATTCCGATTGACGGAATTGTGGTTGTTACCAGTCCGCAGGACTTGGTATCCATGATCGTCAAAAAAGCGATGAAGATGGCTTCTCTGATGAATGTTCCGGTTCTCGGCCTCGTAGAAAACATGAGCTATGTTGAATGTCCGGACTGCCACAAAAAGATTCATATCTTTGGCAAGAGTCACATTCTGGATGTTGCAGAAGAATACCATGTTCCGGTTCTGGCACAGATGCCGGTCAACCCGGTTCTGGCTGCCGCCTGCGACGACGGTACGATCGAGGACACAGATATCTCATATTTAGAGGATGCCGTCGCAGTCATTGAATAGGGGAGAATAGACAATGGAATCACATGCTATTTGTTATATTTTTGGCGCAGGTGAGCGCTCCGATAATCCGATCATCCTGCAAGCAGAGGATCTTGTCATTGCAGCCGATGGCGGATTTGATTATCTAAAAGATCTGGGACTACGTGCGGATTACGTCCTCGGAGATATGGACTCTGTCCTCTCCGGGGAACTTCCCTCAGATGTGATCCGTTATCCTCGTGAAAAGGACGATACCGATCTGATGTTAGCGGTGAAACTGGGACTGCAAAAGGGCTATCGCACTTTTCATATCTATGGGGGTCTGGGCGGACGTCTTGACCACACATTGGCCAATCTGCAAATTCTGACCTATCTGTCGCGGCACGATGCCATCGGCACTCTCTATTCCGATCAATATGCAATTTCTGTCATCACCGATGACACTCTTTCTTTTAGCAAAGATCATCCAGGAAATACTGCCGGAACGATCTGTTCAATCTTCTCTCTCAGTGATATAAGTGTTAATGTGACCATACATGGATTCAAATACGAAACCAACAGCGTGACCCTGACCAATTCATTTCCTCTCGGAGTCAGCAATGAATTTACCGGACAAAAATGTTCGATTCACGTCCAAAAAGGTACCATCGCTGTGCTCTGGTACCTTTCTCACTAAATTTTCTTTTTTCTTAATAGATCAGTGGCATGGAAACAAGTTTATCAATTGGAGCTTCACTCTTTCCGTTTCCGTCTGTTCCCTCAAGATACAGCGTTGCCGCTGACTCGAAGATCATGAACAATTTACCGTCTCTCACTTCAATCTGTTCAACCATCGGTGGTATGACGATGGATCGCAGTGGCTGAGCCAGATCGGTCGCATCCTCA
>ONNE01000153.1 GCA_900319095.1 uncultured Eubacteriales bacterium
ACTGGAGGCAGAATTCATCCATGTGGAATCCGAGCACTCTGCCATGATGAGTGCGATGGGCGCACAGTCGGTCGGGGCGAGAACCTTTACGGCCACGTCTTCCCAGGGGCTTTTATATATGGCAGAGTGCCTGCCGTATGTGGCGGGTGGGCGTTTTCCAATCGTGATGATGAATGCAAACCGGGCAACGGCACTTCCGTGGAGTATTTTTGGCGATCAGAGAGATTCCATCTCACAGCTGGATTGCGGGTGGATTCAGATCTATGTCGAGAATGCGCAGGAGAGTCTGGATATGGCCCTGCAGAGCTATTATCTGGCAGAGCATGAGAGTGTGCGGCTGCCGGTCATGGTAAATTTGGACGGATTTGTGCTGACGCATACCTATGAGATTGTCGAGATTCCCGATTCAGACAAAGCCGATGAATTTCTTCCGGAGTACACCACGACCAATAAGATGGATCTGGACCATCCAAAGAGCCTTGCCTATACCGTGGGGCCGGAGGCGAACACAGAGTTTTTAGTACTTCACCACAGGGCAATGCAGAAGGTGGAATCCGTGATCGAACAGGTGGATCGGCGCTATGAAGAAATCTTTGGAAGAAGTTATGGCGGTCTGACCGTCAATTATAAAACGGAAGATGCCGACTATGTCATGGTGACACTGGGAAGCATCACGGGGCTCGTAAGAGAAGTTGCGGATGAACTCCGTGAGGAGGGAATGCGCGTGGGCGTGATCAAACTCCGCTTTCTGCGGCCGTTTCCAAACCGTGCTCTGGCAGAGGCACTTCGCACGGTAAAATCCGTCGGGGTATTGGAAAAGGATCTTTCATTTGGCAACGAGGGGACGGTATACACCAATGTCAACTCGGCTCTGGTAAAAGAAGGAATCGGAATTCCGTCCATAAATTTTATTGCCGGTCTTGGCGGGCGAAATATTTCGAAAGAAAATATTCGGGACTGCTTTCATATGCTGGCAGATCCAAAAGACCATGAATCGGTACAATTCATTGGATTGGAGGCGATTGACGATGTCAGATAAGCCGGGGAATGAAAATCGGATAACAGCAAAAAATTTGTCAGAGGACGAATTTTTTTACGGGCATAAAGCATGTGCCGGCTGTGGCGGAAGTCTGGCTGTGCGCATGGCACTAAAAGTGATGGGAAAGAGAACCTTCTTAGTTGAGCCGGCAGGATGTATGTCTGCGGTCAGTTTTAACTTTCCCCAAATGAGCTTTGCAAATAACGCGATTATCAGTGCCTTTGCCGGTACCGGTGCCGTGATGAGCGGTATTGCGGCCGGAGCAAGAGCGCTTGGACTAAAGGATTATAAGGTTCTGGGTATTGCCGGAGACGGCGGTACGGCAGACATTGGAATACAGGCTCTGTCAGGATTGATTGACAGAAACGATGACGCTGTCTATATCTGTTATGATAATGAGGCGTATATGAACACAGGTGTTCAAAAGTCAGGACTGACTCCATTTGGTGCGGACACAACAACCACACCGGCCGGAACAGAGATTCACGGAAATCAGAGACCGAAAAAAAATCTGTTCGAGATCATTGCGGCACATGGAGTACCCTATGCGGCAACAGCCAGCATTGGATACATGGAAGACTTTTTGAATAAAGTTAAGCGGGCATCCGAAGTAAAAGGCACTTCTTTTATTCATGTGATTGCTCCGTGTCCTACCGGTTGGGGGATCTCTACGGATGAGACCGTTGAGATTGCCAGAGAAGTGGTGGATACCGGACTTTGGTATCTTGCGGAGTTTTATGATGGACAGATCCATCTCAATAAAAAGCCAAAGACATTTAAACCGGTAAAGGACTACATAAGAAAACAAGGGCGCTTTCGTGGTCTTAGTGAGGATGATTTAAAGGAAATCATCCGTCAGCGGGATGAGACATGGATTCGGTTGAATCAGCGCGCGGAAAGGAGTGATATGAGTCGTTATGGACATGGGGAGTAATCGGATTGGGTATCGCAATGAAAAAAAGAAAGTGAGGTTTTCAAATATGACAACAAAGAGATTGATTAAAAAAATAGCAAGTGTATTATTGGTATCTGCCCTGGCAATCACCGGATTGACCGGGTGCGGTGGAAGTGGTGGAACGGACGCATCGGGTCAGGGATCGGACAAAAGTTCATCGGAAGACAAACATATAAAAGTCGGTGTATGCGCCGGACCGTATGGAGATATGTTTAAAGATTGTATTCAGCCAACGCTCGAAAAACAGGGTTACAGCGTTGAGATTATTGAGTTTTCAAGTATTGTGGAGCCGAACACGGCACTGGATGAGGGCGAGCTGACGGTCAATGTATTTCAGCATTCGATTTATTTGAAAAAATTCAATGAGGATCAGGGGACACATTTGACCTATTGTACTGAGATACCGACGGCCGGTATGGGAATCTTTTCCGATGAGTACAAGACATTGGATGAACTTCCGGACAAAGCGGTAATAGCCATTCCAAACGATGTGACCAACACCGCCCGGGCGCTCAGAGTGTTAGCACAGACAGGAAAAATTACACTGGATGAGTCGGTGGATCCGGCAGCTGCTACCGTAAAAGATGTAAAAGATAATCCGCATAACTATGAATTCAAAGAGATGAATCCGGAAGTGCTCCCACAGATTCTGGACAGTGTCGATGCAGCAATCATCAACGGTTATTTTGCGATTGCAGCGGGACTGGATCTTGCGAGCGATCTGTACAATGAAGAGGTGACAGAGGGCTACATCAATGTAATCGCAATCCGCGAAGGAGACGAGGACAAACAAGTCATCAAGGATATTGTGGCAGCAGTACATTCGGATGCCTTCCGGACAGCTATTGAAGATGAGAGCAAGCAGTACAAATCGTTTACAAAACCGGAAGGATATGAGGACTGATTCTTGGCCGGAAATCTTGAGAATGGAGGAATGGTGATTGTATGAGTGAGTTAAAATTTTGGAAGCCGGAGATAGAGACTGCGCAGAGGGATCAGCTGGAGGCACAGCAATTGGAATCGCTAAAAGAAATTGTTTCATTTGCCTATGAGAATTCTCCGTATTATAAAAAAACATTTGATGAGGCAGGAGTCCTGCCATCCGATATTCACAAGCTTGAGGATATTGAAAAATTTCCGTTTATTGATAAGTCCGTAGAGAGACAGACACAGGGAAAGGGATCCTTTGTCGGAGAGCTGGCGGCAGTGGATGAGAAGGAGATTGTATTTATCTCATCCTCGAGTGGATCGACCGGGACACCGACCATCAGTCCTTTTACACATAAGGATTTTGATGAGTGGATGGATGTTGAGAGCCGGTTGTTCTGGCAGATCGGAATGCGCAATACAGACCGCTATATGCACTCGATCAATTTCAGCCTTTTTGTTGGCGGTCCCTGTGTCATGGGAGCGGAGAGACTCGGAGCACTCACAATCTGGTCCGGGACACTGCCTTCTGACCGGCTGCTGTTTATCCTAAAGGAATTTCAGCCGACCATCATTCAGACAACACCTTCCTATGCGTGGTATCTGGGAGAGACGGCCAAGAAACACGGAATTGATCCCGCCAAAGATCTGAGTGT
Organism: uncultured Eubacteriales bacterium; assembly: GCA_900319095.1. Classification (GTDB taxonomy): domain Bacteria; phylum Bacillota; class Clostridia; order Lachnospirales; family Lachnospiraceae; genus Eubacterium_F. The sequence continues at coordinate 3,578 of ONNE01000153.1, forward strand.
GAGAAGAATTATTGTCGCGGGTGAGGCCGGTGGCTCTCTTCCTGCTACGAGAGAGGCCATTGAATCGCTTTGGGGAGCGGAGGTCTTTGATTTCTATGGCATCTCCGATATTTTTGGCGCCTGTGCCGCTGCCTGCGAGGAACATGACGGGCTTCATCTGGCGGAGGATCATATTTTAGTCGAGACCGTTGATATCGATACGGGAAAACGCCTGCCGGATGGAGAGACGGGCGAATTGGTATTTACCTCTCTGAGAAAACATGCCAGACCGATGATTCGTTTTCGGACCGGAGATATCGGATATGTAGATAAAAAGCCTTGTAAATGCGGCCGCACGCTCGCCAAAATTCACATTGTGGGAAGAAAGGATGATATGTTTATTGTCTCCGGAGTCAATATCTTCCCAAGTGATGTCGAGGTAGTGGTGCGGGATATTGAAGGGACCAACGGAGAATACCGCATTCATGTCTTTGAGCGAGACTTTACCGACCGCTATGGTGTGGAGATTGAGAGAGACGCAAAGAATACCGAGGAAGACTCTGTGCTGATCGACCGGATTTCCATAGCGCTAAAGGGACGGATCGGAGTGAAACCGGACTATGTCAAGATACTCAAAGAGGGAGAATTGCCAAGGGCGACACATAAGGCAAAACGCCTGATCGATGAGAGAAATGAATAGAGAATATCCAAAAAAAACCACGGGTTTGTGGTTTTCAGACTGTAGACAAAGCAGTGTTAGACTGACAGCTCTAACACTGTTTTTCTCTCTTCTGAAGTCAATAATCCCAGGATTCTCAAACATGATGGCAGGATGCTCTCCATCTTGCCTGTTCTTTGGAGCATCTTTGCCAGTTTCTTTAGATTCATACACGCAAAGGTCAGCCCGACTTTCATTTCCATCCGGGCTTTTCCAAACATTTGTGTATAACGGAATCCATGATTTTCTTTTGCTGTCCCA
>ONNE01000117.1 GCA_900319095.1 uncultured Eubacteriales bacterium
ATAATCCGGTTGAGATTCTCGGTGATGAAGATGGTATGGTAAAAGGGATGACCTGTATTGAGATGGAATTGGGCGAGCCGGATGAGAGCGGTCGTCGTCGTCCAATCGAGAAAAAGGGAAGTGAATTCACTCTCGATGTCGATTGTGTCATTATGGCGATCGGTACCAGTCCAAACCCATTGATTCGCTCCACGACACCTGGATTGGAAGCGAACAATCGCGGTTGTCTGATTACCAAGGACGAGTCCGGTCTCACAACCCGTGAGAATGTATATGCCGGTGGCGATGCCGTAACCGGTGCTGCAACGGTAATTCTTGCGATGGGAGCTGGAAAAGCTGCTGCCAAAGCAATTGATGAGGTTTTATCCTCCAAATAAAGAAACATATTCATTGTAAAAAATACGAGGGGCTGTGTGTACAGTCCCTCGTGTTTTTTATTCTTGCATTTTTTATCTTCCCAATTTTCTCTTCATCTGTTCCGGATTCATAGAGGACAACAGTGCTGTTTCTTCTGTAATCTCTCCCTTCTGATACAGACTGAGGATATACTGATCCATCGATATCATGCCAAGATTTCCGGATGTCTGAATCAGATTGTCAATCTGATAATTCTTGCTGTCACGAATCATATTGCTGACAGCCGGGATATTTTTCATGATCTCAACTGCCGGAATCATGCCACCGCTCTTCCGTGGTAAGAGCTGCTGGGAAATAATACTGTCAAGTACCAGCGAGAGCTGAATCTTGATCTGATCCTGCTGATCTGCCGGAAAAGAATCTACAATACGGTCAATCGTATTTACCGATCCCTTTGTGTGAAGCGTGGCAATTACCAGATGTCCGGTCTCGGCCGCTGTCATGGCGGTTCGAATCGTCTCGGCATCTCTCATCTCACCCAAAAGAATTACATCCGGCGCCTGTCTGAGGCATGCGCGCAATCCGGTCAGGTAGTTGTCTGTATCAATCGCAATTTCTCTCTGACTGATAATGGATTTTTTATTGTGATGAAGATACTCAATCGGATCCTCAAGGGTGATAATATGCTTCTCCTCGGTCTCATTGATCGCATCGATAATACATGCCTGTGTCGTAGACTTACCGCTTCCCGCAGTACCGGAAATGATAATCATACCATGATTTAACTTTGAAAGATCCACAATGCTGTCCGGTATCATCAAATCCTTCGGATTTGGAATACTGAATGCCACCACTCGGATGACTGCTGCCTGAGAACCTCTCTGCATATAGGTATTGGCACGAAAACGAGCCAGATCCTGTATCGCAAATGAAAAGTCATCATCGCCGGTCTCCAAAAATCTCTCTTTGGAATGTTTTGCATAACTGTATATTTCATCCACAAAATAGGATGTCTCCGTCGGGGTCAGTTTCGCGCCTGCTTCCATCGGACGAATCTCCCCCGACACTTTATAACTTAGCTCTCCCCCGGCTACAATAAAGATATCCGAGGCACCATCCATCACTGCTTTTTTTAACACTTCTGCCAAACTTGTCATCTTGTTTTCGTATACTCCTTTCCTTACTCCGTAATCTCAGCGCCACCCCACACCTTCACGGAAGTGTCCGCTTTCCACTCACCGATATATTCTTTCTGCCATTTTAAAATCTGATAAGTCTCTCCTTTTACTTCGACCTCCACTGATAATTGTTGATTTTCATCAACCGGACAGATATAGGTATAGTGCGTTCCCTTTTTGGTCACACCATCCGGAAGTTCCCCTGCCCGTATCCCGGCAAGTATCTCCTCCGCCTTTGTGTCCGCCTCATAATAATGTATGGTGGCATCTGCTGATTTGTCCATCAGGATGCTGTCTGCTTTGGCTGTCGAGAGGGACAACAGGGCAAAGATAATAAAGCAGAGAACCGAAAATATAGTAATAATCGAACTTCCACCTACAGTCGGAAATGATATTTTTCTCTCCAAAAAAATCCCTCCTTTATTTTTTGCTCACAATCTGCCATGCAATCTCCTGCGAATAGATGGTCTCATCCTCTGTGAGCACCAGGATTTTCGCACGCTGCAAATAGTCTGTTTTCTCTTTCAGCACCAGATGAAGCGTCAGGTTCTCGGCCGGATAATCAATCTTTAGTCCATCGGAAGTCCTCACCCCGTGCAGGGATTGGCATACGGAGTCCAGATCTCCTTCTTGCGCCTTGCAGTATTCGGTTACTTCCTGTGCATATCCAATCGCAATCTGTCTTTGTTCTCCATTTTTTGACAAAAGGTTTGCGTGAACAAATGCCTGAAGGCATACGGCAGCCGCCAGAGCAAACACCAAAACCATCACAATCTGTTCCATCAGCGCTAACGGTGTTTTGTTTCTCTCTCTCATGACTTGCTCCCCCTCTCACTGCGGAGCGCCACAACCGACGTATCCTGCAAGCCACTGGTATCTGTGGCAAGAATGCGGATAACATCCTGAGACTGCTCCAGGGAAAGCCCTTTCGCCTCGACAATCTTATTGCCGGCTTCCGGTTTCAGATCTAAGTCGGCAACCGTAAACAGTTCCCGAATATATCCATCATAATAGTAAATCCGGACATCGTATCGGACTCCCTCGATTGTCTCATACAGATGCAGCGTATCGATTCCATCCTCTTTTGTCACTTTGGCAAAGCCACCGACCGCTACTCCATCACGAAGATCGTGGTTGCGGATTTTGGCCGTCACATATGAGGTAATAATCTGTTTATTGTAACTGTCATTATCTCTCTTTACCAGTGACTGATAGCTGTTCGCTCCCAGTGCCAATGCCGCTATGATTGTCACAGCAAAAACCGCAAACAACACAATGACGAACGCATTTTCTATATTATGTTGTTGTTCATATTTCTTCATCGCAGTCTCCTATCTGTCACTCTTTCTGCTTTTCCATAACCGTAATCTCCGGCATCAGATTCTCACCGTGAACCTCATAAAAAACGGTGTATAAATTTTCATCAATCTGAATGCCGTAATTATCCTCCATGTACTGAATACTCGGTGGATACACACCCTCCGTTGCGTAACAGGTCATCGTCGCTCTCCGGATGGAGCGCTCCATCTGTCCCAGTTGTTCTCCTTTTTGTCCTCTTCTCATCTTTTCTGTCGCAAGTGAGAGCCCGGCCAGTAACACTCCCAGAACAACAAAAATCAAAAGCACTTTTATGAAATTGGCCACTCTTCTTCTTTTCAACCTTATCCTCCCCACTGAGCTTCATCGGTTTTCTCTGACTTAGCCGATGGACGACATGATGTTGATCAAAGGCAGCATCACGGCAATCAGAATAATTCCGACTAATATAGAAGTAATCACAACAATGGTCGGCTCAATTTTTCCGACTTTCCTCTCGATCTCAACCTGAACACTGTCATCCAGCCGTCTGGCAACCTCTTCCATGGTCATATCAATCATACCACTGCGCGCCCCCAAACCAATAATCCGACAGTATTTTACATCCACGATCTCATTTTCCCGGAATGCCTCTGCCATCGGCTCTCCGCTTTCTAAAAGTTCAAGACATTTTTCATATCTCTTTTTGGTCTTTGGCACATTGCTCTGAAACAGCATCGCATTGCGAAAAGCATCCTCTGTATTGAGACCACTCATAAGTCCCATTGACATCGCAGAGGTAAATCTCGCCTCACCGATCTTACGGGTAATACCTCTCTCTCCAAAAATTCTCTGATACAAAGACATCAGTGCTCCTCTGGCCGATCCGCTGAAACCAAATACCAGTACAGCCAGAACAACCACTCCCAGAATCACGCAGAGCACCGGCATACAGCTTCCCAAAAACTTTCCGAGATTGAGAAGTATCCGGGCTGTTCCACTGAGCGCACCGCCCAGCTGTGTATAAACCTGATTAAAAATCGGAAGTACTTTTACCAAAAGAACAACGATAATTACCATCATCAGAACCATTAGAATTGACGGATATAGAATAGCGCTCCGAACCTGATCATTCAGCTGCATCTGTCGGTCATAGTAAGCGGACAGCGACTGAAATGACTGTTCAATTCGTCCTGTCTGTTCTCCTGTCTCGACCATGTCGCACACATAGGAAGGAAAACAGCCGACTTCCCGAATCGCCTCCGAAAGAGGTCTTCCCTCTCCCAATATATCCGTTATTTTCTCCAGAATCTTTTTCATTTTTTTATCTGTCTCATCTTCAATCAGAAGATAAATACCGTCTTCCAATCCGATTCCCGCATGGATCAGAAGAGACATTTCCAGACAAAAAGATGATATGTACTCATTACTCAATGTGCTTTTTTTCATTCTACCAATCTCCATTCCAGAATCATTGTCGTCATTAATAACTGTATTTTGCTTTATAATTCTTTCCATTTCCAATATATTTCATAATCGATTTACTGGATTTACTGGTAGATGCAAATGTCGGATCCATCAGCTTCCACTTCTTTCCATTGAAATATATGGCACCGGATATCCAGCCTTTTTTCTTGGAATACACATTGATCCATGCGTGATATGCATCTCCCGTGTATCCCACCACCAACTTCGTCGGGACTCCCTGACTTCGGAGCATCGCTGTCATGATGGCAGCATAGTCAAAACAAATTCCTTTTTTCTTTTTATATACGGAATCCAGATTCGGCAGATAGCCCGTCTGTACAGTACTGGCCTTTTTCTTATCATATTTATATTTATCAATGACATATTGATAAATCTTCTTTACCTTATCCAGATCGGTCTTACACTTTTTCGTGAGACTTTGCGCTTTCTTCACGACTTTCGTGGATTTTGTATAATTCACATATTGATTGGGGCGAATATAAGGCGCAAACGCATTCGTCAGCTTCACGGAAGTATCGACCGACGAAACCGTGGCATAAGAATCTCCCTCAACATTGACAAAAACTGTGATCGTATAATTGCCGTTTCCCTCTGTCAGTGGGAGCACCTCGAATTTGCCGGTTCTCAATGTATATGTATACGTGGAACTGTTCGGTCCCTGAACCTGAGCCTTAATCTTTTTTGAGGTTTTTTCCTTATATTTTACCATCACATACCCATCCGCACAATTGGAATAGTCAATGACACACTGATCATTTTCCTCTGCTGCCTCCCCGGTCGCCTCTGTGGGATAGATCACGGTTTTGGCATTCCCATCTACCGCGCAAATCCCCAAAGCTAAAAATATGGCAAATACAAGGTTTAAAAATATGCGTCTTCTCATATAATTCCTCCCATTTATTTCTTTGCATGAATACCTAATTATATATTCTACCACTTTTATATGAAAAAATAAAGAGCTGCTTTTGTGAGTAGTTTGTTTTTATATTTTAAGGATATTTAAAAATTTTTTTATATTTTTTTATGAGAAGTTAATTGCATGATTGAGAAAATCATGATATGATAAGTACGTATTAAAGAGAAGGGTAATGAATAGCGAGGAGTAGTAGTATGCTAGATACAGGTATTGCCAGGCAGTTGGACAAATTAGGACGTATTACACTGCCGATTGAGTTGCGCAAATCTCTTGGTTTTACAGAAAGAGAGACTTTACAGATTTACACAGAAGATGACAAGATTATTTTGCAGAAGTGTTCGGCACCGGTTGATATTTTTACCGGTTCACAGGAAGATTTGATTGAGTTTGAGGGAAAGATGGTTTCCCGTGAATCAATCAAAAAATTATCAAAGCTTGCTGGTTTAATTTAATCATATATCCCTTTAGTTTGGCAGGAGTTTCCCTAGACTCCTGCCTTTTCCTTTTCTTTTATTCCTTCTGGTCGAGAAGAGCGGCATAGATCTCTCTCTTAGAAACTCCCCGATCCCTTGCTACTGCTTTCATTGCCTCTTTTTTGTCCATTCCCTGCTGCATATAGTGTTCCATGTGCCCGGACAGAGACATCTGTTTCCATTCCTGTCGCTCATCCTCTCTCAATTTATCCGGATCTTCTCCCTGAACGACAAGAACATATTCTCCCTTGGGTTCATTCTCTTCAAAGTATTCTACGGCCTCTCTCATCGTAAACATCCGGGCTCTCTCATGTTTTTTGGTCAATTCTTTGCACACTGCTATGTTTCTGTCTTCTCCCACGGCTTCACAGAAATATCGCAGCGTTTTGACCAGACGATGTGGTGCCTCATAAAAAATGGTGGTGCACAAGGTCGTTCGGAATCTCTCCATCACGCTCTCCCTCTCTTTTTTGTCACTGGGAAGAAAGCCCTCGAACGTAAATCTTCTCGCACTCATCCCTGAGAGAGTGAGTGCTGTGATAACAGCCGCAGCTCCCGGAAGAGATGTCACGGTAATACCCGCCTCATAACATGCCCTCACCAAATCCTCTCCCGGATCGGAAATCGCCGGTGTCCCTGCATCTGTCACCAGTGCTACTGACTCCCCCGCCAACATCCGTTCCACCAGAACAGGGGTCTTTTGTTTTTTGTTGTGCTCATGGTAACTAAAGAGTGGCGTTTTTATCTCATAGTGATTGAGAAGCTTGATTGTCTGTCTGGTATCCTCTGCTGCAATTATATCTGCTTCTCTCAAAATTCTGAGGACGCGAAGTGTCACATCCTCCAAATTGCCAATGGGTGTCGCACACAAATACAACATTCCTGCCATATAAATCCCTCTCTTTTTCCGTTCTTGATTATATTCAATCACAGTACAGTCGTCTGACTTCGTCCGTATAAATATTTTCTCTCTCATAGACAATCAATGGCTTTTCCACGGTAATTCTGGAATTACCGCCCCGCACTCCCTCAATCAGAACCATATTCGGTTCTTTATCCACATATGGATAGACAAGTCGCATTCTCTTTGGCTCCAATCGATGGCTTACCATACAAGAGAGTATTTCAGCAAGGCGAAATGGCCGGTGTACCATAAAAAAATGACCGCCCGGCCGCAACAGCCGTGTAGCGTTATCAATCAGATTCTCCAGTGTACAGGTCAACTCATGACGGGCAATTGCCTTGTGACCGGTCTCATTGACCAGCCCATGCGCCCCGGTCATATAGGGGGGATTACTGGTCACGACATCAAAGACCGCAGCTCCAAAATGCGCTACCGCCTCACATATATCACCCTGATGAATCTGAACGCGATCGTTCAGGTGATTCCCGCAGACACTTCTCTTGGCCATCTCCACAATATCTTTTTGGAGCTCCAGACCATCAAAGGACTTTCCCTTTGTCTTTCCGGCAAGAAGTATCGGAATCACACCGTTTCCACAGCCCAGATCCAGACAGGAATCTCCCTCTTTTACCTTTGTAAAAGAAGATAACAAAACGGCATCCATCCCAAAACAGAACCAGGACGGATTCTGAATTAACTTCAGTCCGTCCCTCTGCAAATCATCTAAGCGTTCTCCCTCACGGAGCAATTCTTTCCATTCATTTCCATCAGCCATCAATCTTGGATTTCCCTTCCTTTTTATCCATGTCCTCCAGGCGCTTTAGTTCCTTTTCATGTCTTGCCTCAATGCGGGCTTTCGGACCGCTCTTCTTAAAATTCAGTTCATCCACGGAATAATCTCTGACTTCTTTTTCATCATTATCCAGTGTTACAATTACCTTTACTCTCTGCTTTAGTACACTGACGCTCTGAACATCGCCCGTCAGTCCATCAACCGTCTTGACTCTTGTTCCAACATTTGGCAGATGACTGTTAAGCTCTTCGTATGCTTCCTCTTCATTTTTTAAACAACACATCAATCGCCCACATACACCGGAAATCTTAGTCGGATTGAGCGAGAGATTCTGCTCTTTTGCCATCTTAATTGAGACCGGTGCAAACTCGGACAAATATGTGTGGCAACAGAGCGGTCTTCCACAAATACCGATTCCACCGCAGATCTTTGTCTCATCACGAACCCCCACCTGCCGAAGCTCGATACGGGTCCGGAAAATACTCGCAAGATCTTTTACCAATTCGCGAAAATCAATGCGGCCATCGGCTGTAAAATAAAAGAGCAATTTATTGTTATCAAAGGTATATTCTGCATCAATCAGTTTCATCTCAAGTTCATGCTTCTTGATTGCCTGCAGACAGATTCCATAGGCCTCTTTCTCCTTTTCTCTGTTGGAGGCCTCCTTCTCTTCATCTTTCGAGGTCGCCACACGGATAATTTTCTTGAGAGGTGCCACGATCTTCTCTTCTTCCACCTCACGATTCGATAAAACTACCGTCCCCATCTCAACGCCTTTGGCCGTCTCAACGATGACGTGTTCTCCCCGCTTAAATATATGTTCTTCCGGATCAAAGTAATATACTTTGCCGACCTGTCGAAAACGAACTCCTATGATTGTCTTCACTTTATGCCTCCTACTATTCCTTCAGGTTCAAAAGCATGAGTTCAATTGCCACTTCAAAGCTCACATTTGCCTTCAAACGCGCTTTTGACTTTTCGAATCCCTGTAGTATCGTCTCTATATTTTCGTAACTGCGATTGCTTGCCTCTCTTGAAATCACCGAAGCCTCCTCTCGAAAGAGAAGATGATTCATATTCTTTGTTGCCTTGAATATCAGGACATCCCGATACCATAGAGCCATCAAATCAATGTAATCCCGGACTTCTTCCTTTCTGGCTCCCAGATCCCGGATCTCCTCCAGCATATCCGATACGCTCATGCGATCCACTCCACGCAAAAGTGCCAGAATCCGATCCTTCCTCTCGATAAAATCCTCTGACTTGGCATACCGCATAGCCTTCCCCAGATTTCCCTGTGCAAAAACAGCGCTTGCCTTTGCCATATAATCCGGTACCTGACAGTGGCTTTTCAAATAATCCTCAACCACTACTGTGCTGAGTGGCCGGAACTCAAGAGTCAGACATCTTGACTGAATCGTCGGAAGCAATGCACTGATATTACTTGTCAGAAGAATCACAACTCCATATTCCGGTGGTTCTTCAATCGTCTTAAGGAGTGCATTTTGTGCTGCCTCTGTCATCTTCTCAGCCTCTGGCACAATATAAATCTTATAGGGACTTGAGAACGGCTTGATGTCCATCGTATTGCACAATTTCTCCCGAATCTCTTCTACTCCCAGACTTGGATTTTCTCTCTCGACCCAGATAATGTCCGGCTGATTGCCGGATTCGGTCTGATGACAGGAAACACACTCTCCGCAAGGCTTACTGTCCGCTCCTTCGCACTCAAGTCCCGCGGCAAAGGTTTTTGCCATTGTCTCTTTTCCTACTCCTACCTCTCCCTGGAAAATATAAGCATGAAAAGGCTTGTCATCTCGTATGGCTGCCTGCAGATGTTCTTTTATCTGTTCATGCCCCACAATCTCTGAAAAACGGAACATCTCTCTCACCTCCACTCGACTCTTCACCACTCACGTAATAATATCCAACAACAGTCCCCGGATCTCATCCACCTTACTGAGAATCGCCAGGGAATCTTTTTCTTCTTTTATCAATTCTTCTGCCAGTTCATCCAGGGCAGCATCCACTCTCTTTATCATTCCATAAACACGGTGTCTTCCTCGTCTGTCCAAAAAGTTCTCCCTGCTAAACTTATGGGAGCGGTTCACGACCTCATTCATAAATTCTTTGATCAGGCGTCGATAGTGTTTCATATCGCGGACATCCATCTTTTTCCCGAGCTTCTTCCCCTGCATCGTAATTTCTTCCATCATAACACTCAGACGCTCTTTCAGGCCGGCATCCTCAATGGTGCTCATCAGGGTAAACTTAAACTCATCCCCTGTCTGCTGTGCCTGATTCGTCTGTGTGGTCTGATTGATCTGCTGCATATTGTCCACTCGAATGTCCATACGAATCCCTCACTATTCCCTTTTTCCGTAAAAGAATGTATTAATTTATTATAAGATATTATGAGAAAGATGTCAATGTTGACAGCACTTTCCGATCGCTCACGAGCCTCTTATTGATCACCTCAATTTTTGAAATGATGACAACGAAAAACAAGTGTAGTATACTAAAGTTATCAGAAAAAGGAGAGATTAAATATGTATAAATCCCTTGATGAAAATTCAATTCGAAAAGCGTATCACCAGTTAACAAAACAATTCATCGAAAAAAAACTGACAATCTCCACGATGGAGAGTGCCACATCCGGGCAGATTGCTTCTCTGATCACAGATACCGAGGGTGCTTCATCTATTTTTTTGGATCTTTTATCACATACAGCAATGAATCCAAAATACAGCAGGGGGTACCTGCTGATATCATAGAGACGTATGGGGTTTATTCAAAGGAGACGGCCCGCGCGATGGCAAAGGTATGCCGCGAATCCTTTGTGACGGATATCGGGATCGGAATTACCGGAACGATGGGGAATCCGGATCCTGCTAACCCCGGCGACAGCATCCCGGGAAAAGTGTTTTTTTCTATTGATTTTCGCGGAAAAGTGACCGACTGCTGCCACAATCTGCCGCTCCTTCCGAGCCGCTTTGCCTACAAGATGGCGGTTGCAAAAGAAATTGCGGATGTTTTATTCACGCTTATTGCGGATTAATTGAATTCATCCCTCTTTATAGATTCGGATGGTTTTTTCTGTGCGATCCTCAAGACCCAAAATCTGTATTTTGTTTTCGATGGATTGTTGAATGCGCGCAATGATCTGCTGTGTAATCTCTTCTCCCGGAACCAGAAATGGAATTCCAGGCGGGTAAGCCATGATATATTCAGCAGCGATCTCGCCTTCACTCTGTTCCAGGGGAACCACTTGATGTGAGCCATTTACTGCCTCATAGGATTTCGTCCGAACGAGCGCTTTGACCGGCACCGATGAATGTGTGATCGTCGTTTTTCCCAACACTGCACGATCTGATGTATCCAGGGATGAATCTATTTTTTCCAGAGCCATGGCCAGTCTGTGAATGCCCTCTGTCGTATCACACGGACTGGTCATTGCCAATGCATAAGAAAGACCGGCCATCTCTAATTCAATCCGGTATTCTCTGTGCAGCCGGTCGGCAAGTTCCACTCCGGTAATCGTTCCCGGTTCCGGCACAAGGATCCACTTGAATGGATCGGTGTCGCAGTGATGCCACAGGGACATATGGTTCCATTTTTCCGACTGATCTACAAACCATTTCTGACTCTTCTCTGCCTGCAAAAATGCCTCTGTGCTGTTTGACCTCATCCAATCTACGCACTGCGAGACACTGGCCATCAATACATAGGAGGGGCTGCTTGTCTCATAAATAGATAAATATCTCTCTACCATCGCCCGGTCGATGGCTTGGGAACCGATGTGGAGCAGAGCTGTCTGTGTGAGTGCCGGAAGCATCTTATGAAGGCTTTCGATAACGATGTCTGCCCCACACATCGTCGCAGGTCTTGGCAGATTTGAAACAATGCCCTGCCCCCACATGAAATGTGCCCCGTGTGCCTGATCCACAATCAATGGGATGTCTCTCTTGTGTACAATCTGAGAAATCTTTTGTATATCTGATGTGACTCCCTCATACGTCGGTGATGTCAGAATCATACAGGCAATCTTAGGATTTTCTGATAGAAGCTTTTTAATCTGTGTTGTATCCGGTGCCAGTGCGATTCCGGTTGCTTCATCATAAGGTCGATATAAATAGACCGGATTCAGATCCAACAGATAGATGGCATGATAGACCGATCGATGACTATGCCGGTCGACGAGAATGGTATCTCCTTTTTTACAGCAGGAAGACAGTGCTGCCAATATACCGCAGGTGCTCCCATTGACGAGCAGATAGGTCTCCTGTGTCTGATAGAGATCTTTCATCTCATTCATGCAGTCACGAATGATTCCCGTGGGATGGTGCAGATTGTCCGTTCCCTCTACTTCCGTGACATCAAAGGAATATGGGTTTTCCATCTGAAAGATCGGATTTCTTTTGTGTCCCGGCATATGCATCGGATAACGGTCTTCCTCCCGATAACTCAATAATCTTTCATACAGATTCACGCCAATCTTCCTTCCCTTTTACTATACCATCCGCCAGCCCGCATGATATTTGTTTTTTAAACTGCTCTTATTTTTCTTTCCCCATCCCAGAGGATAGCCGTCTACACACACAAGAGTCCAGCCGTCTTTGCTCTTTGTCTCCCCTGCATCCAACGTCAGCGTCTCCCCTTTGAGATAACGTATCACTCTCTCATCCTCTGCCGGCATATTGAGACATAATTGATAGTCGTTCATGGTAAGTGCCATCGCAAGAGATTGACTTGGCTCAAAGCGATTCTTTTTCATCTCTCCCATGAACAGGCCACTGCGCAAAAACCTCAATCCTCGCATCTGAGGAAGAGAGTGCGGCATATAGTATAGCATGCCATTTTTACTCTCCAGACGCTCCGGCTCAAATTTTCGATTCATATTCTCACAAAATGCCTCGAACAATTTTTTTTCCTCTCCCCGGATGCCACTTCTGACTTCGCGAAAATTCTGCACCATTCCTCCGGCATCTTCTCTCTTGTGAAAGAGTGCCAAAAAATGTCCCTCTCCATCCAGTCTGTGAGGAAATATCCGGATACATTTTTTTATATTCTCATCCCCGCTTCCAATCAGCGAGGGATCCCCCTTGGCAAATCCATCATATCCCTCCATCTCCACCAATTCCATGGAAGAATCCATCTCAAGTATTTTTTCTACAGTCCCCTCATCTTCCAGCGGAGAAAATGTACATGTGGAATACAAAAGAAAGCCGCCCGGCTTTAACATCGGCAGCGCTGCTGATAAAATCTCACTCTGCAGCTTGGCATAAAATTCCGGTCCATTTTGTTCCCATGCCTTGATCATCGATGGTTCTTTTCGAAACATACCCTCACCGGAACAGGGAGCATCGATCAGGATTTTGTCAAAAAAGCCAAGAAAATATTCCTGTAATTTCTGTGGATACTCTGTGACAATAAAGCTGTTCTCGACCCCGAATAATTCAACATTTTTCAAGAGCGCTTTTGCCCGTTTGCTGCTGATGTCATTGGCGATCAACAGACCGCTTCCGTTCAATCTTGCTGCCAGCTCGGTCGCCTTTCCTCCCGGTGCCGCACACAGATCCAGCACGACATCTCCTTTTGCAATCGGTAGTCGGGATGCCGGTGTCATGGCACTCGGATCCTGAAGATAGTACAGCCCTGCAAAATAATAGGGATGTCTGGCCGGTGAGACACTGCTATCGTAATAAAAGCCATTTTTTATATATGGAATGGGTGTCAATTCAAAGGGTGCTATCTTCCGGAAATCCTCCACCGAAATTTTGGCCGTATTGACACGCAATCCATATTTCCGTTCATCCTCCATTGATGCCAGATAGTCGGGATATTCCTCTCCCAGAATTCGTTTCATTTCTTCACAGAATTTTGCCGGTAGTTCCATCTTTTATCCGCCTTTCGGTCTGTTGCTAGCATTCTCTCTACAGACTAAATCCGTAAGGGAGTAGCTCCCCTAATTTCTTTACTGTGTATTTTTTCTCGCTCTCAGCCATAATTACCTCAAAGGATTTCGCATCACAAAACTCTGACATTACCTGAAGGCACACCCCACAGGGAGATGGTGCTGCCATCTCGTTCTCATGTCCTCCCACAATAGCAATTTTGACAAAAGATCTCTTCCCCTCACTGACTGCCTTAAAAAAGGCTGTCCGCTCTGCACAGTTCGTAGGTGTATAAGCCGCATTTTCAATATTGCATCCTCGAAACACACTGCCATCCTCACACAAAAGTGCCGCTCCCACAAAAAATCCCGAATAGGGAGCATATGCATTTTTTCTTGCCTCAAGTGCCTGTCGGATCAGTTCCGGTTCGCTCATTCTCATCCCCCCCAAAATCATCCTTGATTCATATAACTGACAAAACGATTTCCGGCCTCTTTAAATATTTTCTCATATTCAGAGCGGCCCACCGTTGCCTCCCGCCCGGTTTTCGGATTCAAAAGAATCAACTGATTTGTTGTATATCCCTCAATGACGACGGCCTCCTTGTCATTTACCATGGCAATTACCGGCTTGTTGCTGCTGACAAAATACAGAACCTGATCGAGAGTACATTCCTTGAGATTCATCGGCTGAACCAGATAATCCGCCAACATGTCATAGACCGACTGGTTCTTCTCGGACAGGGACTGGGCATCTACGGATATATGGTTGAGTTTTAACACCATATAAGCACATGCCGCCAGATTGGACACTTTGTCTGATTGTCCCTGCAGTTCCATTCCTCCGATGGTATTCTGCAGGTAGCTTCCGCTCCTCTCCCATACCACCTGATGGTCACTGGACACCACGACTCCCATCTGTTTATCCGCCTCTTTGATTGCTTTCGAAGGACTCTCATAGGAACCCGTGATCTGACCAACTGCGGACACATAGTATTTGGCAATTTTCGGTTGTTCCAGCCGCACGAACCGCCCCGTGGACCGAAGCGAATCCGGTCCTTTGACCAGCTTTGGAATCTCGCCCATCTCAAAATTGTCCGGAAATTGAATATACCACTCTGTGAGAGTCCGGTTCGTCACACGAGACGTATATCGGAACTTCTCCGTCGTCATCTGGGTCTGATTCGAGATACTGTCCTCGTGACTTTTTACGTAGCGACCGGATGCGTCCTTTTTACAAAGGGTTATATTAATGACATTTCCATTGGACTGAATTTTTTGTATAAAATTTTTCTTCCAGCTAAATTTCTTGACTACATTTCCCTTGATATCGGCAATATACAGCTCATAACAGGGAACAACCTTAGAACCGTCACTCATCGTCCCCACGTCACTTTTTTTCGCAAATCCATATACAATGTTTTCATCAATAACACCCAGAAGACGAATATATGTGTTTGTATCCGGCCGGCTGATGACTAATTTTTCATCGCTCTCCAGATTATCCAGAACAATGCTCTCACCATAACCGGAATTGAGATTTGACGACCACACATAGCAATTGGCCTTCTTCATGGTCATAAAGGAGGTTTGTTTGGCATTTTGAACCAATACCTCCAGACGCTTGGCAGAAATGTTATAAGCATATACATGATTCGCCACGGAAAAATAATAGATGTCACGGCTGCTGACATATCCGTATTGCTCAAAATCTTCTTTGAGCTGCTGATATGTGGTACTGCTCGGCATAAAAACTAATTCTAAAAGTTCTCCCTCTTTCGTGTATTCGTACAATACGACTGCCACATCTCCCTCATACGCACCACGGGAAAAATATCCGTAAACACAAAAATACAGATTTCCCTCTTCATCTACTTTTAATAGTCGAATGTGGTGTTCGTTGTACGCCCGGTATACATCCGATGCCTCTTCACTGTACATAGAATATACCGGCATAATCTCATTCTTGTTCATATCGTATTGATAGAGAACGCTGCCCCTTGCGAAATACAGGATTTTTTCTTCGGAATTACTGATCATTTTTTCTTCCGTCTCGCGGGTAATTCCAAGCTTTAGCTGACTGGTCTGGGTGCTCGCAAGATTTACGTCAAATTCTGTTTCCATCTTTCGGTTAAAATTCAAAAGATAGTTGTGTCCCGACGCATAACGCACCCGATAAAATTCCTTCACATGATAGGATTCTTCCCCCGAATCCGTCTTCGCTTTGATAAAATAATTATACTCAATGCAGGCGGTTTCCATATTATACTCTTTTACTGTAATGAGTTCCTCTGAATCCACCTGCGGCGACAGACTTGCCCATGTCACCATCTCCGGACTGGAGGTAATGTCCACCTCAGCCAGGGTTGAGTTGCTGTTCTGTCCGTTGCTCTCCAGATAATTTGCCAGCTCTTCCATCTTATTTTTATGAAAAGTGTTCTTGTGAAACTTTTTGACAAACTGCATTTTTTCGGACAAATGAGAGTTATCCAGATAAAACTTTACCCTCGTATAATAGTGAATTCTTCTCCCTGCACTGGAAATACCAATGATGTCTAAAATATATTCTGTACTCGTGGCAAAGTTGTATTTCAGTTCCAGCTCAACCTCTTTTTGCCCTTCACTCAGCGCCACGGAATCCGATGTCTCATAGACTTCACCGTTCTCTTTGTCAACAATCTGATAACTAACGGAAACCAGTCTTGTCTGTGCATCCCCCAACAGAAGGTTTACTTTTTTATCTTTTGCGAGGGGAAGCATTGCCTCTCTTATGATATTAGGCTCCATCGGTGCACTGTATCCATACAGGGTACTGACCACTTCGTTCTGGGTCTGAAGCTGAATATAGGGAAATGTCTCACTTCCCAGTTCACACAGCGTTCCGGTATCTTTGGCATCCGTTTGCATTCGCATTCCAAAGAAAAACAGTGCTCCGACAAAAATACAGAGCAACGCAACTGATTTATAAATGATTTTTACCATACTACCCCTCATTTCTTTTCCAATTCAAATTTATTGTAACGGCATTCTCTAAAAAGTGCAAGATATACACCAAATTTTTTTTGAATCATATATTAAATTAGAATCATGATACCGGGAGGATCCTATGGACGATTTCGAAAAACCTGTCATTCCTTTTTTCAAACCAATGCTGGGCGATATGAAATTACAGGAAATGGAGGATGACTACTCCTATCTGCAATATTTATATCCTCAGATCTCACGTAAGATCCACGACTTTGTTGAAGAACAATGCGATCGGATGGAGTATGAGGGAAGCCTTATGTTTGATGATTATCCGGACAAAACTTCTCTTCAGCTTCTGGCATCCGTCATCCAGCATGATGTACAAAAAAAATACCCCGATGCATATGAAAAAGCTCCTGAGCTTCTTCGGGATATGATCGAGGTTATCCTATTTCATGAAATCATGTATCGGCGCAGTCGTTACCGCAGCCGCAAGCGGCTTTATTTTTAAGCTTATGAATCAAAGACAACGTTTTTTTCGGTTTTCTGTGTCTTGATCACAAGATACGGAAAACTGGCCTTATCACTGACAATGGCATCCTCCGGAGGACCCGTGAGAGTTGTTTGGATACAGAGTTGTTCTCCCTGCTCATACAGCCCATTCATTTGTATGCTGTATCCACCTCCGGATTGCTCCCCATAGCCAACGGCAATGTAAAGATACTCGCCATCCTCATAAGTCATCTGAAAGGAGTTGATTTTTCTCTGCAAAATCTCATTCAAAAAATCTTCCGGGATATCGGCGGTCGGAACTACTGTATAATCCCAGTCTTTTCCTCTCTCCTGATCGTTTGACACCGTTTGGCATCCGGTGACAAGACTGATCAACAGCAGCCCCGCAATCCATACTCGGATTTTTTGCATAACAGCACCTCGGTACTTTTTTACTATCAATGTATGCAAAAAAAATTATTTTATTCTCCCATTCTTGGTTCACTCAATTCATTGGCAAGAGCCGCAAATTCTTTAAGACCTAACTTTTCTCCCCTTATGGAAGGCGACAGACCGACGCTCTCAATCGCTTTTACCACCTCTTCTTTTGAAAAAGAGAGCTCAGCACTATTACAAATCCCATTCTGCAGAGTCTTTCTTCTCTGATTAAAGGAGGCACGGATCAGGCGAAACATGAGATGCTCATCTCTCACATCAATCGGAGTTCTTGAAAGACAGTCCAGACGTATGACCGCACTTCCCACATTGGGTCGGGGCATAAAACAGTTTGGCGGCACATTTGCAGCAAGATAGGGTCTGGCATAGTACTGAACTGCGAGAGAGAGTGCTCCGTACTCCTTTGTTCCGGGTTGCGCCTGCATTCTCTCTGCCACTTCTTTTTGAACCATAACCGTAATGCTGGCAAGCGGTACCCGGCTCTCCAAAATCTGCATGATAATTGGCGTTGTTATGTAATAAGGAAGATTCGCTACAACCTTTATCGGGTTTCCATCGTTGTACTTATCGGCTATCGCCTGAATATTCTGTTTTAAAATATCTCCGTGCAGGATTTCCACATTGTCATAAGGCGATAGAGTCTCCTGTAGAATCGGTATCAGTTTTGCATCAATTTCTACCGCAAGAACCTTCTTTGCCCGCTCACACAGATACTGGGTCATGGTTCCGATTCCCGGACCAATCTCCAGCACAAAATCTTCTCCGGTAATCTGGGCAGCCTCAATAATTTTGTCCAGCACATGTGGATCGATCAAAAAATTTTGACCGAATTTTTTTCGAAAGTGAAAATCATATTTTTGTAAAATCTGTATGGTCTCCTGCGGATTTCCCAGTTTTGCCAATGTTTCCTCCTCTAACTCAATCGATACATTTTGTGTGCATTTTCTGTCGTCACGTGAACAACTTCTTCTTTTGAAATTCCCTTCAGCTGCGCAATGGCATCCACAACATAGTGAAGATAGCCAGAATAGTTTCTCTTTCCCCGGTATGGCTCCGGTGCCAGATATGGACAATCGGTCTCTAGTACAATTGTCTCTAGTGGAATTTGCTGTACTGTCTGCTTTAGCTTTTTCGCATTTTTAAATGTCACGACACCGCCTACTCCAATATAAAATCCCATCTTTACGTATTCCTTCGCCATCTCCGGTGAATAGGAATAGCAATGGATGACACCTCCGCAATCATAAGCTCTCTGCTCTGTGATCAGCTTCATGGTCTCCGCAGCGGCATCGCGGCTGTGAACGATGATTGGCAGATTTACCTCTTTTGCTATTTGAATCTGACGTATAAACCATGTTTTCTGTATCTCCAGAGATGGCTCCGGCCAGTGAACGTCAAGACCAATTTCTCCAATCGCAACGACCTTCTCATGATGTGAATTCTCTTCAATCCATCTCATATCCTCCTGTGTCAGTCCCTCTGTATCGGATGGATGTACCCCCAGCGCTGCACAGATATAATCGTATTGCTGTGCCAATCGCAGAGCCGCCTTGCTTGACTCTATGTCGGCTCCGACATCTACTACTTTTCCTATCCCATCCGATTGTAAATTGGATAAAATCTCTTCCCGGTCTTGATCAAAGGCCTCATCGTCGTAGTGACAATGCGTGTCAAAAATTGCGTCTGTATTCACGCAGCGGTTTCCCCCTTCATTTCTTAATTCCATTGTATATATAAAGACATCAAATGGGAAGCCCTGATTTATAAGGCTTCCCGCATTTTCTTATCTCTCCGTGATCATCCGGCATTCTGTTTTACTTAACAGATCTCAGCGCCGGATGGCATTGTTTTGTCCGGTGTCATGAGGGCGAGATTTCCCTGTTCGTCTTCGGCGCACAAGAGCATTCCCTCGGACAGTACTCCTGCCAGTTTTGCCGGCTTTAAGTTGACGAGTACCATGACCTTTTTTCCGACCATATCTTCCGGTGAATAATATTTTTTGATGCCGGATACGATCTGTTTTACTTCACTTCCAATTTTAACTTTACTGCAGAGAAGTTTTTTCGATTTTGGCACTTCCTCACAGGCGATGATCTCTCCCACTTGAAATTGCATTTTCATGAAATCATCAAAGGTAATCTCCGGCTTTGCCTCGATGTCGATTCCTGCTTCTTCGGTGGAAACTTCTTCTTTTTGCCCATCCGGGTTCTCGCTCTGTGACTTTGCCTCCACCTCTTTTAATACTTCCTCCACGTCCAGTCTCGCAAAGAGTATCTCCGGTTTATCCGTTACTTTAGTGCCGGATGGATAGCCGCCAAATTTCAGCTCTTCCAAATCACATCTTGTTGCGTGAATCTGCTCCAGTATTTTCTGTGAAGTCTCCGGCATAAAGGATTCCAGCAATATGGCTCCCATCCGAATTCCCTCTATCAGGTTGTATAATACCGTTGCCAGACGGTCTTGTTTTGCTTCATCTTTTGCCAGGATCCATGGCTCTGTCTCATCGATATATTTGTTACAGCGCTTAAAAAGTGTAAAGATTTCCGAGATGGCATCTGCCACACGCAGTTCATCCATTTTTTTGGTGACACGATCCGGTGTGCTTTCAGCCACGGCCTTTAAATCATCATCCACATCTTCTTTTGCTCCGCGATCTTCCACAATGCCGTTAAAATATTTATTGCTCATGGATATGGTGCGGTTGACAAGATTTCCCAGTGTATTTGCCAGTTCTGAATTCAATCTCTCTACCATGAGCTCCCACGTTATGACACCGTCGTTCTCAAATGGCATCTCATGTAAGACGAAATATCGAACGGCATCCACTCCAAAGCGCTCTACCAGATCATCGGCATAGATGACATTCCCCTTCGATTTACTCATCTTTCCATCGCCCTGTAGTAGCCATGGATGTCCGAATACCTGTTTCGGAAGCGGCTCTTCCAATGCCATCAGGATAATTGGCCAATATATGGTATGGAAGCGAATGATATCCTTTCCGATCAGGTGCAGATCGGCCGGCCAGTATTTCCCATATAATTCCCCATGATCGCCATCCGCATCATAACCGAGACCGGTAATATAGTTGCTCAGTGCATCCAGCCACACATAGACAATGTGACCCGGATCAAAATCCACCGGGATGCCCCATGTAAAACTGGTACGGGAGACACAAAGATCCTGTAATCCCGGCTTAAGGAAGTTATTGATCATCTCATTTTTTCGTGACTCCGGCTGAATGAACTCCGGATGATCTTCGATGTGTTTCATGAGACGATCCTGATATTTGCTGAGCTTTAAGAAATATGCCTCTTCTTTTGCCGGCTGACATTCCCGTCCACAATCCGGACACTTCCCATCTACTAACTGAGAGGACGTAAAAAAGGACTCGCACGGCGTACAGTACATTCCCTCATAAAAGCCTTTGTAGATATCACCTTTATCATATAATTTTTTAAAGATCTTCTGAATTTGTTTTTCGTGATCGGTATCCGTTGTTCGTATAAATTTGTCATAGGAAGTATTCATCATATCCCAAATTCTCTTAATCTCGGTGGATACTTCATCGACAAATTCTTTTGGAGAAATTCCCCTCTCCTGTGCCTTTAACTCAATCTTCTGTCCGTGTTCATCCGTTCCCGTCTGAAAACGAACATCATATCCTTGAAATCTTTTGTAACGAACAATCGCATCTGCCAAAACAATTTCATACGTATTTCCAATATGTGGTTTACCGGATGTGTAGGCAATTGCGGTCGTAAGATAATATGGTTTCTTCTGCATGATGCAGTCCTCCTAAGCTTTTCTATATACTGTTCTATTTTAGAGAAAAAGAATACGCTTGTCAAGATTTCAAAGCAATCAGCAAATTTCATAGATCCGGGTCTCATAGGCCATAAGTATTTGTCTGCCACTCTCCTCTAGCCCGGTATACTGATTTTTCATTGGTCTCTTTAACAAAATCTCCTGTTTTTCACCTGAAAAATTTAGAACAAACAAAAAGTGTTCTCCCCTGACGGCAATCTCGATCTCCTTATTTGCCTTTATCCACTCTCCATACGGGTTGGCAACTCCCAGTTTTGATTTGACGTAATTCTTAACATTTATTAACTGTTATATCTTATCTTCATGAAGTCCGCAAACCCTTGAAAATGCTAAAT
>ONNE01000138.1 GCA_900319095.1 uncultured Eubacteriales bacterium
GTAATACTTATCTGCAAGATCATCGATGTTCTTTCCACTCTCTGATGTACCGGCATTTTTCATTGAAGTATTAAAATCTTTTACAGCCTTAGTACTCCCCTCTAATGCCTTATTGATTCCCTCTATCTTCGCTTGAATTTTTTCTGTTCCCATCTTACCAATCTGATGAGCAACAGAAACCGCATATTCATTTGCCTCTATTTCTTCCTGAATGGCATTATTTATGATTTTCCCAATCGCCACTCCAGCTCCTGCGGCAGCCACACCCGCAACACCAATTCCCAAAAAACCTATATTGGTAGCAAGTGCCGCTTGTAACCCTGCTCCTATTCCAGCCCTATCAAATGCCAGAAGGAAGTTTTGCGCTATTGAACTGGCAACCGTTGTAATCGAACTTTTTAATTTTGTTTGTAAACTGCTTACTAAAGAGGATATGCTTCTACCTTTAATTTCTACTTTAGTCAAACTGAGATTAAGTATGTTCGAAAAAACAGTGCTCAGCCTATCTTTTAGAAGCAGAGATCCTTTCATCAATTTATTGACTGTAAAAACTAAAGCAAACGCTCCTGTCAGTGCTTTTACCATCCCCACCGGATTATCTGCGAATGCTATTAACGAGGCCTTTATAATACCACTGAATGTTTTACTCAATACTTCAAGCAGATTTCCCATGATTCCCCACCAATCAATACTGGTGAATAATTGAGATACAGCTCTGCCAACAGAGTTCCAGTCCGTATTATCGAGCGCTGTGTTAATTGTAGTGGTAATTCCCTTGATACTGTTTCCGATGGTTTCGCCTAATTCCTGCCATCCTGTCAGACCCGTCCTGCCGTCAACCTTTCCCATTTCAGCGAAAAATGAATTGATTCCATCCGATATCTTTTTACCAAGGCTCTTAAAATCAAACTCTCCTACTATTCCAAACGCAAATTGAATCGAATTTCTTAGTCTGGCCGCAAGCGTTCGCCCTAGCAACTTCGAGTCAAATTTCTCAACCGCACTATTTAAACCGACACCAATACTTTTACCAAACTGCAGCATATCAAAGGTTGACAAGAACGTATATGCTACATCCAATGCAGTGTTCAAACCTTCAGCAATTGTTTTCCCTATTAAATTCCAATCTGCCGTTTTCACAAAGCCATTAAGAAATGTAGCCGTGGACTTTGCGATATTTTTTAGCGTTTTCTTTATTTTGTCCCATTTTATCTTTTGCAGACCTATATTCAGTCCGGCAGCAAATTTTGAGCCTAATTCTGAAAAATCCCCTGTACTCCATGCCTTTTTTAGTTTGTTTTTCAGCTTATCAACGGCATCATTTACCTTTTTTACTGCTCCTTCTTTAATTTCATTGTTTGTCTTTTCTTTTGCAGCTTTTCCCTCTCCTGATCCCCCTGTAGAATCCCCAGAGGTGCTTTTCTCTGACAATTTATTAATCCGGTCAAATGACATTTGCGACCGCACTGCTTCCTTTACTGCTTTTTTTGTCGCATTTGCTTGATTCGTAACGCTGTTTGCTGCTTGATCCGCAGCATCGGCAACTCCTTGGAGCGAATTCGCCTGAGCATTCGCCCCCTCACTCCCACCAAACAATCCGGTCATCAGATCAGAAAATGTCTGCGCAAGAACTCCAACTTTGGCAATCAGCTGATTTACCACCCGTATGACCGGTGTAAATGCTGCAATCAACCCCTGTCCGATGGATGCTTTCAACGAATCAACTTGAAGAGACAAGTATCTGGTCTGATTCGCCCACGAGTCAGCAGTCCGGAGAAAATCTCCTGCACTGTTTTTTAACTGATCCTGTACAAACTGATATCGGAGAGCCACTTTCTCCATCTCAGTCATCTTCGCTGTGGTTTTCCCAAAGCCATTTGCCAGGGCATAGGCATCCAGCGCTGACTGTGTCATCACTATACCAAGATCCTTAAGCGTCTCCGTCTCACCCGAAAAAACGGATTTCAATTTTGTATAAGCCAAGTCTTGTGACAGATTATAAAAAGAGGCGACGTCTCCCGCCAGTCCGGTCAACGTCGTCCCCATATCATATGCTTGTTTTTCCGTAAAGCCAAATGCCTCAGCCATGGATCCAAACGTACCCGCATACTGCTTTGCCATCGTTTCGGATAAACCAAAATTACCGGCTGCACTCTTGGCAAATTCATCAATTCTCTTGGCCATTTTCGGGAAAGTGACATCTACCACGTTCTGAACTTCAGCAAGATCGGAACCCAGTTCCAGACACTCTTTGCTAAAGTCAAATATTTCCTTTACGGTAAATGCTGCTGCCACGGTCTTGGCAATTCGCTTCCCGGTCTGACCAATCATTGACTCGACATTACTAATGTCCGTTTTAAATGATTTGGTATTCGCCACTAAATCAACTTGGATCTCTCCAACCGATGCTCCCATGATGTCCACCTTCTTTTACTCGACATCGGCTCATCATGGCACTACCTGTCATTTATTATTAATTCTTATCTCAAATTCTCTTTTACACCTACGTCCCTTGCATCTCGTATGAATTCCTTTTGCATAAGACTTTTTCTCATAAAAAATTGGCATTTCATATCCGCAATATGGACATTTAACTTTATTCCTCTCTATAATTCCCACCTCCCGACAAGTTGATAAACATGGTCCGAAATTGCTCTAATGCCTCTTCCATTTTTTCTTCCGGTACATCCTTCGCTTTTTTGGTCCGCCATGCATGATAGATCTCTCGTTGGGAATCACTAAAGTTTTTTATCACTTCCGGATCTGTCTCAGCGCGAATCGCCACCACTCTTCCCAGTGCTGTATCTGGTCCAAGCCCTGAGACAAGGGAGGAAAACTCGCGCCACTTCATCCTTTTTAGCTCATGAGAAAGCCGAATCCCATACTCTTTACTGAATGATGATACTATCAACTCATAATCCTCAATCAGGTCGTAGTATGGGTCCGGTCTTCCCCCGCTCCGTTATCATCCTCATAATTACCTGATATGATCATAACTGCCGTTTTCATCACTTCCACATAATCCGTGAAGCTCAACTTAAGTTCAGATAACGTCTTTCTCCCTTCTGGATCGAACAGGACTTCCTCTGCCTCTTCGATGTGCTCGTCAAAGTCGTCATTCATCATTCCCAAAATCACTAATACCGTCTTGGCATCATTATTGAGTTCGATTTCCTTTTCTTTGATTTTGATTTTTGGGCGCTCCTCATCAAGCTCCAGTTTCTCTGTAATATCTACTATTTTAGCCATTTCTTTAATCCTCCTTTATGCTGCCGGTGTTACCGTAGGTTTTCCGTTTGACTGAAAATCAGCCTCCAAAGGTCCAACATCAGTAGAACCGCCACTCCCCAAGGCTGTGACATTCACCACACATGGAATATTAACAACCGTGCCATCCGGAAAATTCCAGACAAGCACAGCCTCTGCATCACGGCCATTTTTGAATGCTTTGTCCGCAATATAATCATTTCCGGTATCTCCGAGGTTACGTTTTCCGGTGACGGAAATCGTAATCGATTTGCCGGTCATCAGGGCACGCTGCCATCCCTCCGCATTCATCGGAGTCCACGTCTCCACATTGTTATCGAAACTCACGGAAAAGGATTCCAGATCAGCAATCGTTGTTGCCCCCTCTGCATTATCTCCAATTTGAAACTGATTTTCATAAACCGGGTACACCCCTGTTCTTGCGTGTGGCATTTTACTCATCCTTTCTCATAATAAAAATCTAACCATATTACTCTCTCGTAAATGCCGGCATTGTCTGTTCCGACGTCAACCGGCTCCGTTGTCACGACAGATAAATATGGTATATACGTTGTTCCTATTGTAAACTGCTGCCTCGATTTTTCTTCCAATCGCTCATAAATACCAGCCGCCGCCCTCTCTGTCTCATCCGAGTCCTTTGTCCAGTGTATCAACAGCGAGATTCTTTTGATGTCATAAGATTCCAGCCTGCCAAGACATCTTCTCGGCTGTCCGCCCTCTCTCTGATATACTCCAATCGCCTGTTCCGGTTTACTGGCCAGCTTTCCCGCATATGTATTTTCTGCGATTTCTTCCTCAACCAGCCAATCCGCTATGTCCAGTAATGTAATCACAGCCCCGCCTCCTGTCTGAAGAATTTTCGGAATATTTCTGCCGGCCTTTTATCATATGCACCGCCTCTCATCCATGGCTCATACCACTCGCCTCCGGCATTCACATGGTTGTCCTGATTAAAATTGTATTCCGGATGAAAGTATAGCCTTCTGGCATATGCTGTTGAATTGACAATGCTTGTTCTTCCCTCTTCTGACTTTGAGTAATCATTAAACATTGCCTCTCCGGAAAGTGTACCATTATCAAAGGGCACGACTGCTTCCTGATCTACTTCCTGATGCAGCTGCTCTGTCGTCATTTCCAGTGCCCTGATCTGTGCCTGTTCCAGTTGTTTTAACAACATATGATTAATCGTTACCGTTGAATTTACCTTCATTACATCAACTCCAGCTTTGTATAATTTACGGTGCCATCAGGATTTCTCGCCTTCATTCCCAGCACAATCTGTCGCTTGACACCAAATATCTCTACTTCTCCACCTGATATGACAGGAGATTCCGGGCAGATATCTCCGCGAAAATATAAGGAACCTGTCATGGTAACTTCCTTCTTTTCCTTCGTGAAAATGGTCTTTGCCCGGTCCTGATAGTTGCCTCGCAGCTCTGCTTTATCCAAACAGATAAGAGGACCTCCCGTCCGGGATACGCCCTCTTCGTACAGTGTGACTACAACCGGTGTCGTACAGTCTTTCTTTAATACAAGACATGGATAATTCATACTTATAACCTCCTGCAGCACAGTCCCGTCTGCTTTAACATATCGTAAATGTCTTTGCGGATTGCCACACCGGATTCAACAGAAACATTCCAGTTCTCTCCGAATTTCATCGACACACCATTGATGGAATAATCCGACAGGACACTCTCTATCAGTTCCCCATTCTCATACTCGAAATCTGCCAGTTCACAGCAGCATTCCCGAATCGTTTCCTGCTGAAATTCTGTCAAATCATCAAATCTGCCGACAATGCGGTTGAAGGTGAGGGAATCTATGTGTCTGCTCGCCTTTCTCAACGCCCTGTTCAATTCATCCTGCGGAATAAGCCCGCTATACTCGGTGTAGAAATCCTCATTCACATAGATTTCCCTCATATTGTCACCTCACTTATACTCTTACACTCCCGGTATGTTGTTGTCACCATCGTTGTTGTCATTGCTGCTGCCACCATCATTCGTTTCATCATCGTCTGTATAGGTAGCTGTATCAATATCAACATATACGGAATCCACTTTACCGTCCTTTCCGTTCGGGAATGTGAATACGTCCGATAAGTTGCGGTTCTGGTACAGATAACCGTCTCCTTTTGTGTGGGTTCCCGGATCAAAGAAATAAATTGAGGAAATCTTCGGCACGATCTTGGTCGTCATCGGTGTGGCAATCAATACGTTGATTTTGTGAGATTCACCCTTAATCGGTTCAAATCCCCCCTCGTCCGGTTCCCAATTGAACTTATCATAAAAACGTTCGTCATCAACAACTTCCATGATCGGTACACCATCAATGTCCGTCACACGTGTCTCAATGCCAATCCCGCCATCCGCAATCTGAGTCATCTCAATCTTGCGCGTGAACTCCTTACTGAGTTCCAGATTATCCATGACAAAACTGCGTACATAGCAGATAAGAGAACCATTTGACTTATACCGGCGGAGTTTTCCGGCACCGAGCATTTTCTTCAACTTGCTGAACGTATTTTCAACTGTCCAGTCAGCCTCTGCCGTAGAGCTGTGATAACCCGCCAGTTCAAGTGCGACCTGCGCAGTCTTAGAATAGAACAGCGCATCTGTCTCCGGTGCAACCTGTGTCTGCTCAAAAACGTTCGAAATATTCTGAATCGTAGCGGTCTTGTTTGTCTCGTCAACATCCGCCTTGTCAACCAGGAACTCCACGTCACGGTCATGCGTTACTGTGTACGGATGATCTGTCTGGTTGTATGTACCGGCATTCCAACCACCGCTCCGGCTGTGGTTCTTATATCCGGATACACTCATCGATGTAAAATGAAATGTTTTGGCATCTAACCAGTTGACGTTTGTGGTGATAAACGGAGATGACAACACCTCCTGAATTAAAATATCAATCAATTGATCCTGCCATTTTTCTGCATAATTTAAAGCCATATTTTAACCCTTTCCTTTCTGTTATCTGAATCTGTTCCAGCGCTTCTGTGCCACCGGCTGTGTATTCCCCGACTGGCCGGTATTCACATCATCGCCTCCGTTACCGTTACCTCCAATTCGGAAACCACTGTTCGCCTCATCGCTTTCCTGTGGTTTCAGCTGTGGGATATCTTTGAGAACAGCCTCCAATTTTTCCTTAATAGCCCCCTCCTTTATCTCGCCATTATCCTCATAGATATCTGTGAGATCAGCCAGTTTCAAGAGATAAGGAATTGTCTCTTCCTTAATCCCCATTTTCATAGCCTCTAAAGTCGCCTCATTCTTTGCAACGGTCTCTCGCAGTGCCAGTCTCGCATCGTCCCTTTCTTTCTGAAGAACTTCTACATTCGGCTCTCTGGCTGCTTTTTCCTCCTTGAACTTGCGGATAGCCTCCGACATTTCTTCTTTGGATAAGCCCTGCTCTTTTAAATATCCCTTGATAGCGCTTTCCTCTGACGCTTTTCTGCGGCCCTCGGCAATTGTAAACAACTTGTCATAGTCAATTTGAACCTGCGGTGGCTGTGCCCCCGGCGTATTGTTTGACTGCGGCTGTGTTGTAGAGTTTCCGGCCGGATCGTTCTGAGGCTGACCGGGGTCTCCCGGCTCAGCAAACAATTGCAAATTGTACGGTATCATTGTTCTGTTCTTTTTAATATTCTCTTTCATTTTCTACCTCCAGTTTTTTGTGTGTCTCACAGTTTCCAGTTTTTTGCGTGCGTATCACGTCATACAGTTGTTCAGGCTGTGTCTCAGCCGGAGCAGTTTATTCTCATACTTCAGGAGAAGCCTTACGGTTCTACCGGCATGCCGTCATCGGCACCCTGTTCCGGCTCTGCTTCCGGTTTCTTCTTTGCGGCTGTCTTTCTCGTTGAAACCACCTTCTCCGCAAATTTCTTCTGAATCAGTTCCTCACCCCGCTCCTTGCCCACCTCGAAGACATCACCTTTCTTTCGGATGAGCTCGTTGTTTTTCAGGTCCTTGAAATTTCGTGTTACTCTGACTTTCATATCAATCCTCGCTTTCTGTTGCGCCAGCGCAACTTTGATTTTTTGTATCAAAAAAACACCCACATAATGTGAGTGCTTTTGACTTCTGCTATTTTACTTGTTTTTTCTGAAAAAAGTGGTATAACATTATTAAAGCAAACCTTTGCTATTCTCGGCGGGGGGGCGCTTTTTTAACTGTTCGTCTGTTTCTAACCTATCTATCTCTCTCTCTATTTCTTCGCGTTTTTCTGGGGCAATTTTATAATACATTTCATTAAACCACTGAACCGTTTCACCTATGTTTTTGCTTGTATCTAACATATTATCACCTCAACCATTTAATCCCCGATTTCGTGCTTTCCAAAACTCTATTCACAACTTTAGTATATCCTGTTTGATCATTTTTCGCAATCTCTTTCTGAAATTTTTTCTCGGCTCTTTTCCACTCTACAAGCAATCTTCTAATGTCAAAGGTTTCTTCTTTAATCAACACTTCAATTTTCCCACTATTTTTAGCAATCGAAAAGAATTTTGTCTGCTCATTTTCTATAAACCACCTTATATCCCTATCTGAAAAAGATGAATTATTAGGATGATTATGTACTACATATTTTGCTTGTGTTCTCCCCGTAACATTAAGATTGATTTCTGATCTACTTCCCAATACACATTCGCCAATCTGTTCCATATTCTTATTTGCCAAATACGCAACTTCATATCCGCGATTCTGTTCCATTGATATTTGCAACACTTTCTTATGCATATCCAAATATTCTCTTTGCTCTTTGATATCCATCAGATTTTTCATATCTGGAAGTTCCATATTATCAATCGCACTCTGAGTAATCTGAAATGTCTTTCCACTACCATCAGTAACCTTTCCCTGCTCTAACCTCTTCTCCCATTCCTCCGCCCTCTTAGCATATTGCTCCTTATTCTCCTTATCGAGGGCGAATTCGGACAATCTCTTGCACCGCTGCGCTTCATTTTTTACATAATTCTCTTTCTGCTCTCGTTCGTAATCTTCCAGAGACAGTTGTCTCGCTTTCTTTGTTGGCTTTTTGGGTGCTCTTGATACCCCCGGGAAGAACGTCGTATGATGGTCCTTGCAGTTCGGATGATAGAGGCCCTGTTGAATTGCCGTGCTCATAAGCATATAGGGACCATCGGATGGCTTGCCTCCACTCCACACATCATCGATCAGGATTTTCCCTTGGAATTTAAAGCACTTTGGACAGGCAATACCGCGGTTATTCATAATGACCGTAGAAACACCCCACTCCTGTCTCTTTGTTCCCTCCCCCTGCAGGTAGGCACGTTTACATCCTGTTCTCAGTGCCATTCTCGCATAGGATTCAAGGCTTACCCGTCTTCCATTCTTATACTCCACGCAGTTCAGGCCAGCGCTCCGATAGTCCTTTGTTGCCATATCGACCGCTTTTTCATAGGTACCGGCTCCGGTGTTGGCATACACCATCGCATCAAAGATGACCTGTCTGTATTTGTCATTTGACATACGAAGGATAGCCGTCTCTGCCTTTCTCATATTTGAGGTTGTCTCCTGAATCAGTGCATTGAGTTTTCTTTGATTGAGACGGAAGAATTCACCGGTGAGCTGGTCGTTGCTGTGCTTTAGAAGCGCCCCCTTCTTTATTGCCTCTAATATTTCAATCTCTTGCTCTGCCTGTCCCTCTTCGTTATATTGGCGTATCAGTTCATCAATGGAGGAATTGATGTCTTTAAACTGCTGCCCGTATATTTTTCGATTCTCACGCTTATACTCTTCTAAGTACTGCAGCTGCATAATCTGCCACTGCGACCACTCTTTTCGCTCTTTTACCTCTTCTATCTTATGGCGCTTTAAATTTCGGATTGCCGAAGCCATCAACTCATTCTCAATCCGGTGGAACGCTCTTCCGATATCGTAATCACTTGCCATTATAACGTACCCTAAATCCTTGTGCCTTGAAATTCCGGATCAACTGTTTCAGTTTTGTGACAGACTCCGGCCTGTCTGCCCTGAGTTCTGCATATCCTTTCTTTTCAATCGCATAGATTCCAAAGGGAACCTGTTCCGACGCGACTTCAAGAAGCTTTTCATACTTGTGCCGTGACATCTGATATAGACGATTCGATACCTTTACCCGCATTCTTCCACTCCTCTCCTGCATTTGGTTCTTCCATTTCCATCACACCCTGCTCTGCCTTAAGACGTTTGACTTCCTCTTCTTTCCACTCTTTGTCTCGTGTGTCGCCATACAATTCATCCACACATGCCTCAATGCTCATGATTCCTCCGGTCTTTCCCTTTGCCACCGTCTCAATCTGGCTCTCAAAAGACGGATTTGGTGCTAGAATAAAAATAAAACAAATTTAAATGAGGTTTCTCCTAAAAAATAATATATAATATATCAAGAAGAAGGAGGAACTAC
>ONNE01000118.1 GCA_900319095.1 uncultured Eubacteriales bacterium
TGCCCCACAAGAGATTGCAGATATTTTAGAAGAGGATATCTCAAAAATCGAGGCAATCTGTGATGTGGCAAAAGAATATGCCCCGGAGTATGATGAAGAGGCGGTCTATGAGAAGTTGTCAGGCAGACTTAATAAAATTTGTTAAGAAACAAAGCGCAGGATCTATCATCAGGAATTCTCACGTTCTTTGGCGTGACATCTTCTTGCTAAAGAAAGGATAACATAAGAACTTGTAAATCAGTCAATTCAGAAAGGAAGAAAGAAAACGGGGCTGTCGCATTTCTTAGTGCGACAGCCCCGTTTGAACGATTGTGAATGATTAATTCATTGGATTAATCAATATCCCAGACAGCGTCTCATCTCATCGGTATAGCGAACTCCGGTCTGATTTCCGTCCTCGTCAAAAAAAGCCATCCATACAGCCAGATGCGTGGAGTTATTGATAGACTCAAGTATCCGGTAGTTTTTCTCGGCTTCATATTTTGCTGCCGCCAGTTCTTCTTTCAGTGCTGCGATTTTTCAAGAAAATAGTTTCTTATGACAGAATCGTTGCAATCACACGGTTTTATATGATATACTGGTCATAATATAATTTTGAAAACGAACACAGGAGGAAGTCAATGGAAAACACGCAGAACAATAACTACAATGCCAATCAAACAAATGGCTCGATGCCGCAGGGCAACCCGAACTATGGGGCACCGCAGGGCAATCCGAATTATGGGGCGCCACAGGGGTATTCACGCTATGAGGAACCACCGATTCCGGCAAAATACAAGCCGATCAGTATGTGGGGATATTTTGGTTATCAGCTTCTTTTTTCTATTCCATTTATTGGATTTATTTTCATTTTGATTCTGGCATTTGGCGGACACAATGAAAATGTAAAAAATTTTGCACGCTCACAGTTTTGTTGGCTGATCATTGTTATCATCATCGCTGGGATTGTTGGTTTGGTATACGGAACCTTGATGGCAACCGGAGCAGCGGGTGGAGTGAATTTTTAAAAGAAAAATATAACGGGATGGGATGATTTGAATTGAATGATTGGAGGCAGGAAAATGAAAACAATTCGCGCAAAAATTATCCTTGGTATTTTGGCATGTTCACTGGTAACGGCTCTCATTGTGGGAATCCTTTCAATTACGAATACGATCCATATAACGGAAAACGATGCCGTTGAAAGCATGAATTATTATAATATGTCAGTGGCTAATGGATTGAATGCAACGATTGATGGTATTCAACAATCCATCAACACCTTGTCGGATTTGGTGCTGAGTGATCTGGATGCCAAAAAATTTATGTCAGATAAGTCTTATGCGGACAAATACACCGAGCAGATTCTCGGTGAGGTACACACTTTTGCGGAAAAGACAGAGGGTGCGATTACCTGTTATGTGCGTTACAATCCGGAATATTCCAATCCGACATCCGGCTGCTTTTTGACGAGAGACTCTCTTAGTGATCCGTTTGCGGAAGTAGAGCCGACGGATTTTAGTATGTATGATGAAAATGATGCTGAACATGTGGGATGGTATTATATACCGGTAAAAAATGGCGCTCCGCTGTGGATGGATCCATATGAGAACAGCAATATCAATGTCTATATGATTTCTTATGTTGTACCTCTGTTTACAGAGGATGGAACAAGTATTGGAATTGTGGGAATGGATATTGAATTTTCGATGCTCACGGATGCAGTGGACTCCATCAATATGTTTGAACACGACTATGGGATTTTGACAAAGGCCGATGGAGAGATTTTATACAAACAAGGCGAGGAAGCGGGAGAGAACATGGCAGATCTGGATTCCTCTCTCTCGGAATACAGCTCGTTTGTTTCCTCTGCCGATCATTCAGAGGATGCATTGACCTATCATTATGGCGGAGTGAAAAAGAAATTAGTCTATCACACATTACATAATAATATGATATTAGTTCTTTCGGCACCGGCATCAGAGATCAATGCGGAGAGTTATCGATTGATCTATTCAATTGTCGGAGCTGTTGTGTTGGCTCTGATTGTCTGTGTCATAGTCGGATTTTTTGTGGGGAACGGGCTTGCCCGTCCGATCAATGATCTGACCGGAATTATTGAACAGACGGCACAGCTCGATTTGAGATCCAGTAAAAATGGAGAGAAGCTCTGTGCACAGAGAGATGAGATCGGCCACATGGCAAATGAAGTGCGTCATATGAGAGGTTCGTTCCGTGACATGGTTGATTCGTTTAATGAGGTGGAGCGCACGGTCAATGCCAGCATTGATAATCTGGACACCATTATGCGTGATAACAATCAACGTGCAGATGACAATGACAGCGCGACACAACAGCTGGCAGCCGGTATGCAGCAGGCGGCGGCAAGCACCGAGCAGATTGTACAAAATGTTGCACAGGCAAAGGATCAGACGGCAGATATCTACCGCATGGCGGACGATGGAGAAAAGGATTCTGCACAGATTCAGAATCGTGCGAAAGAGATGGAATATCAAAGCGGGCAGTCCAGTGAAAAGACGCATCATATGTATGAGAAAATGCGAGAAAAGAGCGAGGATGCGATTGAACGATCCAAGGCAGTGGGGCGCATCAACGAATTTACAGAATCCATCAAGAGCATTTCCACACAGACGAATCTGCTTGCGCTCAATGCCAGCATTGAGGCAGCGCGCGCGGGAGATGCCGGGAAGGGATTTGCGGTTGTCGCAACAGAGATCGGTGAGCTCGCGGACGAGACATTGCAGACGGTTGACAGTATTGATGGGATCGTGGGAGAAGTCAATGATGCGGTGTCCGGTATGAATGAATGCATCCACGAGTTGATGAGGTTTCTTGAGGAGACCGTTTTAAATGACTATGCGATGTTTCTTGATTCCGGAAAACATTATAAGAAGGATGCCGATTACTTCACAGACGTTATGACAGAAGTGAGAAACGGTGTGGAAATGCTGGAGAAAAATATGCATGAGATTGAGGCGGCTGCCAGAGAGATTCACCGGATGGCGGGCAATTCATCGGATGGAATCAATGATATCGCGGATAAGTCCGGTCAGATGAGAGAATCTAACGAAATGGGTTACAGTAAACTTTCAGAGGCAAGAGAGTCAGTCAGTGAGATGATGAAGATCGTTGACAAATTCAATTGGCGATAAAAAACGAAATAGGATGGGAGGTAGTGTGGAAAATGAGGAGTACATTATTAGCATGGACAGTGGCAGGGTCCCTTCTTTTGGGAGGGGTCGCTTCCCCTGTATTTAGTGGTGGCAAAGTTGCGGATGCAAAAGCAATCGAAGTTTCGGATCCGGTAGTGACGTATAACACAAAGTCGTGTGTTTATTTTGGAAACTACTATCAGCGTGATACGAATCAAGATGGAGTAGCTGATGAAAAAGATACGAGAGAGCCAATTAAGTGGCAGATTTTATCCCAGACGGAGGATGATCTTTTTTTGATGGCAGATTCCTGTCTGGTTCAAAGACGTTATCATGAGTCCGATGGTGACATTACCTGGGAGAACTGTGATCTTCGAGAATGGTTGAACAAAGATTTTTTGGAGACGGCCTTTACGGAGGAAGAACAGCAGGCGATCGTGACAACGCATCTTGTGAACGATGAGAGGGAACCGGATAGTCCGTGGTATGAGTCATTTGTAGAAGAGAATATCTATAATGGCGGAAATGAAACGGATGATAAGATTTATCTGCTATCGGCCAATGAATTGGAAAACAGAGATTATGATATCTATCTGGAGCATGGTATAGAGGCACCGGTGACGGATTATGCCGGGACAAAACATGGAACGTATGCCGGTACGTCGGAGACCACTGAGGGATGGTGGCTGCGTTCTTCCGGAAAAGAGGCATCGAAAGCTGCTTTGGTTTATGACAGGGCCGAGGAGAGTCTGCAGGGAGATTATGCGAATAAATTGGCATACGTTCGTCCGGTACTTCATCTGAATCGGAAAGCGGATGTCTTTCGTGATGCCGGAGAGGTGAAGCTTTGGCTTGAAAAAACTTCCTGGGACACGATTGCGATGGGCGAGTATTATCAGGAGGATACCAGCAAAGATGGTGTTGTGGATGAGTCGGATGAAAAACAGCCTCTCACATGGAGAGTTCTCTCGGTAGAAGGGGATACGGCCTATGTGATGGCTGATCAGGCGATTGCGTTTAAAAAGTACCATGATTATAGTCAGGCATTGAAGAAAGGCTGGGAGACAGCAACGCTGCGAACCTGGTTAAATGGAGATTTTTATAATCAGGCATTTAGTGAGGAGGAAAAACAAGCGATTATCAGCTATGAGACTCCTCAGCGTGAGGGCACAGATATGAGCGAGACGGAAAACCGGATTTGTCTGCCAATGTATGAAGATATCACGAATGAAGCATATGGTTTTTCGGGGAATGACAATCAGTTTTTCCAGACGCTTACCAGACAGTGTCAGGCAACACAGTATGCAAAGCAGGAGTTGACTTTTAACGGAGACGAGACGGGATACAACTACTGGCTCTTGAATTTGGTGAACAACAATGCCAATGCGTTGGTGATTTTGTCGGACGGAGAGGTTGAGAGGACGAACATCGGAATGAAAACCGATACGCCATATGTTGCCGTCCGTCCTGTGATGTATGTCGATTTATCGTCGGATTGCTGGAAGAAGGTGGGGACGACTGAGGCAGATGACAGTGCTGTCTATTATGCAAGGCTCAAAGAATACGATGAGCAGAAGGACTGGTGGAAGAAGTCCGATACGGATGAGCCGGGCGGGGATGAGAAGCAGAAAGAACCTGTGCAGCAGGCAGCTTCCAATACAGAGACAGGAACGAACTCTGTGACAGCGAATACCACACAGACGACTGAGAGCAGTGGGAACACAGAGAAAAGCAAGACGGATTCGACCGCGGTGCAGATGAAACGGGTATCAATTCGTTCAGTCCGAAACAAAAAGAGCAAAAAGATGGTGGTTGTCTTTAAAGCAATCAACCATGCGTCCGGATATCAGATTCAATATGCACTCAATAAAAAATTTACCAGAGGCTCAAAGACGAAAACAGTCAAAAAAACTAAGTGTACAATTGGTAAATTGAAAAAGAAAACCTACTATATCCGCGTCCGTGCATATGCCAAAACAGAGGGCGCAAAGACCTATGGTTCATGGAGTGCGGTAAAGAAAATCAAGATAAAAAAATAGAGGGAAAAAGGTGACAGATTCCGTGAGGGAAAAGTGGATTTTGCAGACGAAAAAAGAAGATTTCTATCAGTTGGCATCGCAGCTTGGAATTTCACCGCTGATTGTCCGGTGTATGGTCAACAGGGATGTTCGCAGTTTCGAGGCGATGCAGAAATATCTTCACGGTTCGTTGAGCGATTTGTATGATCCGTATCTCTTAAAAGATGTTGACAAATCGGTTGGAATTTTAAAAAATGCGTGTCAAAAAAAACAAAAAATAGCGATTGCCT
Source organism: uncultured Eubacteriales bacterium (assembly GCA_900319095.1). Classification (GTDB taxonomy): domain Bacteria; phylum Bacillota; class Clostridia; order Lachnospirales; family Lachnospiraceae; genus Eubacterium_F. Next base: position 5,461 of record ONNE01000118.1, read on the forward strand.
CGGACTTTGATTGTGATGGTATTTTTTCCGGTTATCTGTTGTGGCGTGCTTTTGGCAGAATTGGACTGGATGCCAGGATCTTTACGCCGGATCGCGTTTTGGAAGGATATGGACTGAATGCAAGGATCGTAGAGGAGGCGGTTGAGCAGAATCGGGAAGTTCTTGTCACTTGTGACAATGGCATCGCGGCCAATGAGGCGATTGAACTGGCGAAGGAAAAGGGACTGACGGTGATTGTCACAGATCATCATGAGGTTCAGGAAAGAATGCCGGTTGCGGATGCGGTTGTGGATCCCAAACGTCCGGATGAGACCTATCCTTTTTCAGGATTGTGTGGTGCGGGAGTGGCATTTAAACTGATTCAGGCGCTATATCGTTCCTGTGGAATTCCAGAGGAGGAGACGGAGTCACTGCTAGAGTATGTTGCAATTGCGACGGTGGCGGATGTGATGGAGCTTAAGGATGAAAATCGCATTTTAGTCAAAGAGGGGTTGCGGCGGCTCGAAAAGACACAGAACATAGGGCTTAGAGAATTATTAAAAGTTCAAAATCTTGATGGCCGGACGATTAATGCCGGCCATGTGGGTTTTATCATTGGTCCCTGCTTTAATGCAGCGGGACGTATTGCGACTGTTCGCGAGTCATTTGATCTGCTGATGGAGTCCGATGAAACAAAAGCAGGGCAGAGAGCACTAAGGTTAAAGGAAATCAATGAATCCCGCAAAGAGATGACCGAGCAGGGAACGGAGAGAGCACTAAAAATCGTTGAACAAAAGAGGGGTTTGTCAGGCAGGCTTCCGGATATTCTGACGATTCTGGTACCGGATGTACATGAGAGTCTGGTTGGCATCATTGCAGGGCGGATTAAAGAGAAGTATTACCATCCGACGATTGTGTTTACAAGAGTGGGAGATGGTCTGATAAAGGGGTCCGGCCGATCGCTGGACAGCTATCATATGTTTCAGAAATTGATGAAGTGCAAAGATTTGATGGTTCATTTTGGCGGACATAAAATGGCTGCCGGTATGACAATGAGAGAATCCGATTTTTTGGAGTTTGAGAGACGGCTGAATACAAACAGTGGGTTGACGGATGAAGATTTTTGCCCGGTGGTAAAAATTGATGCTCCGATGCCGATTGGCTATGTGACAGAGCGTTTGATTGAGGAGTTCTCTTTTATGGAGCCGTTTGGTGTGGGGAACCCCAAACCCATTTTTGCAGAGCAGCATTTTAAAATATTAAGGGCGCGTGCTCTCGGAAAAGAAAAAAACATATTGAAGCTCCGTGTCCGGAATGAGCGGGGCAGCGAGTGTGATGCCATGATGTTCCGGGGCAAAGAGGAGTTTGAGGCATTTGTGGTAGAGAATTGGGGAGAGGCAGAACTGCAGAGGATGTATCAGGGAAAAGAAAATTATCTGGATGTTGCCTTTACTTATTTCCCATCGGTCAATGAATATCAGGGCAACCGGACGATTCAGATTGAGATCATCGGTTATTGCAGAGTCGGATAAAAACCAAAAAGAGAAGTGCCAGTGGGAAGGAGAGCAATATGATAGAGATAAGTTGTTGCATGATTGTAAAGAATGAAGAAAAAATACTTGCGAGATGTCTTGACAGCATCCGGGATCTCGTCGAAGAAATTGTCATCGTAGATACCGGCTCTACAGACCGGACCAAAGAGATTGCGGCCCGGTATACCGATCGGATCTATGATTTTGAGTGGATCGATGATTTTGCCGCAGCAAGGAATTTTGCGTTTTCAAAAGCAACAAAAGACTATATCTACTCTGCGGATGCAGATGAGGTGGTGGATGAGGAAAACAGAGCCAGATTTCGGGATTTAAAACAAGTTCTGCTCCCTGAAATCGATATCGTACAGATGAAATATGGCAACCAGCTTCATCAGGGAACGGTCTATAATTTTGATGAAGAGTACCGCCCCAAGCTGTTTAAACGGCTCAGAGAATTTATATGGACTGAGCCGATTCATGAGATGGTGCGGTTGGAACCGATTGTTTTTGACTCGGATATCGTGATTGGACATTTTCCGCAGAGTGTTCACAGTAAACGTGACTTTGCCACATTTCAAAAGCATATCAGGAAAGGACTCCGGTTATCCAAAAGACTGCACCATATGTATGCGATGGAGTTGTATATCTCCGGGGATTCAGAGGACGTGCTGGAGGCAGAAGAATTTTTCACCTCGACAGCACTGGATCCAAACAGGAGCATAGACGAAGTGAAAGAAGCGGTCTGTATTGTCTGCCGGGCAGCCAGAATCCGGGATGACAGTCACACCATGCTCAAAATGTCACTCAAAGATCTGCTTACAGAGGGCTCTTCCGAGATGTGCTGGGAACTCGGAGAATACTTTTTGGGAAAGGGAGATGTATCGGAAGCGGCTATGTGGTATTATAATGCGGTTCATGAATCGCAGAGTATATTGAGTATCCATGCCTCGACGGACTGGCCGCAGAATCGACTGAAAGAATTGGGATATTAAGAATTCTTCCCTTGAAGTGTAAAAGAACTTTGTGTATAATAAATATGTATGTCAATACACACAAAAAAATATTTCCTTTGGAAAAACAAGGAGGATGTGCTATGGTAACAGCGGTTGTAGGTGCCAATTGGGGCGATGAGGGAAAAGGAAAGATTACCGATATGCTCGGAGAGGAATCGGATATTATCGTTCGTTTTCAAGGAGGCAGTAATGCCGGACATACCATTATCAATGATTATGGGAAATTTGCCTTACATATATTGCCGTCCGGTGTGTTCTATGATCACACGACGAGTATCATTGGCAACGGAGTTGCCTTGAATATTCCGGATTTGTTTAAAGAAATTCAGGGAATCCTGGATAAGGGAGTTCCGATGCCGAAGATCAAGGTCAGCGACCGCGCACAGATTGTGATGCCGTATCATATTCTGTTTGATCAATATGAAGAGGAACGTCTGGGGGGAAAATCCTTTGGCTCTACCAAGTCAGGGATCGCTCCTTTTTATTCAGATAAATATGCCAAAATCGGCATTCAGGTTTCTGAGCTTTTTGATGAGGAGTCCCTTCGTGAGAAGGTAGAGGGAATTTGTGAAAAGAAAAATGTATTGATGGAGCATCTATATCACAAACCGGCTCTGTCTCCGGACGATCTGATGGAGACGCTGCATGAATATCGCAAGATGGTTGAGCCGTATGTCTGTGATGTCTCCGCATTTTTATACAAAGCCCGTACAGAGGGAAAGAGAATTCTGCTTGAGGGACAGCTCGGGTCACTGAAGGATCCCGATCATGGGATTTATCCGATGGTGACATCGTCTTCGACGCTGGCCGGATACGGTGCAATTGGTGCCGGGATTCCGCCATATGAGATCAAGCGGATCGTCACCGTGGTAAAAGCGTATTCGAGCGCGGTGGGTGCCGGTGAGTTCGTGAGTGAGATTTTTGGCGAAGAGGCAGATGAGCTGAGACGCAGAGGTGGAGATGGCGGTGAGTACGGTGCTACGACTGGAAGACCGCGACGTATGGGATGGTTTGATGCGGTTGCCAGTCGTTATGGATGTCGTATTCAGGGAGCAACCGAGGTGGCTCTTACGGTTCTTGATGTCCTTGGATATTTGGATGAACTTCCGATCTGTGTGGGATATGAGATTGACGGTAAAGTCACAAAGGAATTTCCAACGACGAATCTGCTCAAAAAGGCAAAACCGGTATATGAGACATTGCCGGGATGGAAGACGGACATAAGAGGAATTCAGGAGTATGATAAGCTTCCGGCCAATTGCCGTCAGTACATTGAGTTTATTGAAAAAGAATTACAGGTTCCTGTTTCGATGGTATCGAATGGACCGGGAAGACATGAGATTATTTACAGGTAGAGGGATTGTTGCACTATGATTGTAAATCAGACGTTGCAGGAAATTATGCAATTAAATTTTTTGCCGGTTATGGTAATTGTGTTTTTGTTTATTTTTATAAGAATAAACGATCCGTATGAGCACAATATTACCTTGTTGTTCTCAAACACTCTGGTAATTTTATTGCTGTTGATTGTGAGTGACAATCTAGACTATGTCTGCTACAACAATGAGGCTCTGCCAAAGGAACTTCATGTAGTGGCTGCGGTGTTCGGGTATAATCTTCGGATTGGCTGTCTGGTGTCGTTGATTCATATCGTACACCGCTATGACCAGACAAGCAGAAAACAGGTGTGTATCATGTGTGCACCGATGGTGTTGAACTTTTTGGTTACTTTGACACCGTTTTTTTCACATTTGATGTTTTGGTATGATGAGGATAATGTGATGCGCCGGGGTCCTCTCTCTCTGGTTCCGCATTATGTATGTCTTCTGTATAGCATTGCCTTGATTTATTATGCAATCAGATTGTTAAAACGGCATTCTCGTCGCGACGAGGGAATCATTATTATTACATCGGTTGCTTTTATGCTGCTTGCGACTGCAGTCGAGATGATATTCCGGCTCCGGGGTGTTTTGATGGGGATGATAGCCATTGCAACGACCTTTTATTATCTTTACGTACATATTGCATATTTTCGGCAGGATGTTCTCACGGGGACACTGAATCGTGCCAGTTTCCATGCTGATATAAAAAAATACGGAGATTCGTATATCACAGCGCTCATTTCGATCGATCTGAATGACCTGAAGATGATTAATGATTCGCAGGGACATGATGCCGGGGATCGAGCACTGATTGAAGTAGTCAGCGTGATTAATGCACATCTTCTGCCAAAGTGCGAATTGTATCGTGTGGGCGGGGATGAGTTTTTTGTGATTTGTATTAATACAGAAGAGACACAAGTCAGACAGATGGTTGACTGTATTGACGATGCCATGAAACAGTCGAGATATACGTGGGCATGCGGGGTCGGAATCTGGCAGCAGGGAATGACATTCTCTGAGGTATATAAAGACGCAGATAAAAAAATGTATCGGAAGAAAACAGAGATGAAAAAAATACAGGCACACTTGACTTAGCGTTGTTCGGACCGGATACCGGTAAGAGGGGTGCTTGTTTTTATTTACAAAACATACAATATAGTATCGAAAAACGAAAGGAGATTTACCATGGGATTAATCAAAGCAATTACAGGAGCAGCCGGAGGTACTCTGGCCGATCAGTGGAAGGAGTTCTTTTACTGTGATGCACTGGACAAAAATGTCATGATGAAAAAGGGGCAGAAGAGGACGAGCGATCGTTCTTCCAATACGAAAGGAAATGACAATATTATTTCGAGTGGTTCCGGAATTGCCGTTGCAGATGGACAGTGTATGATTATTGTTGAGCAGGGAAAAATTGTAGAAGTCTGCGCAGAGCCGGGTGAGTTCACTTTCGACGCATCCACGGAGCCGACGATTTTTTCAGGTTCGCTGGGAGATAGTATTAAAAAGACATTTGAGACGATTGGAAAGCGTTTTACATACGGTGGCGATACGGCAAAAGATCAGAGAGTTTATTATTTCAACACAAAAGAGTTGATGGATAATAAGTTTGGAACACCGAATCCGATACCGTTCCGCGTTGTGGATAGTAAAATCGGATTGGATATCGATGTTTCTGTCCGCTGCTCCGGTGTCTATTCATATCGGATTGAAGATCCATTGCTTTTTTATACAAATGTCTGTGGAAACGTTGAAGATGAATATACCAGAGATGAGATTGAGAGTCAGTTAAAGACAGAATTTATCAGTGCGCTTCAGCCTGCGATGGGAAAACTCTCGGAACTTGAGATGCGTCCAAATCAGATTGTCACACACAACACAGAGTTGGAAAATGCGATGAATGAAGCGCTGAATGCCAAATGGGGAGAGAACAGAGGTCTTAAGATCGTTTCGATTGCTCTCGGATCTGTCACCTTGCCGGATGAGGATGCGGAACTGATCAAACAGGCACAGCACACGGCAATCATGCGCGATCCGACGATGGCAGCAGCGACGCTGGTAGGTGCTCAATCCGAGGCGATGAAGACGGCAGCCGGCAATCCAAACGGAGCCATGATGGGCTTTATGGGTATGGGTATGGCGCAGCAGGCAGGCGGCATGAATGCACAGAATCTTTTTGCGATGGGACAACAGCAGCAGGCCGCAGGACAGCAGGCGGCACCACAGCAACCGGCAGCGCCACAGCATGGGGCAGCACAGGGGAGTTGGACCTGTTCCTGCGGTGCGACAGCAACCGGCAAGTTCTGTCCGGAGTGTGGAAGTCCGAAACCGCAGCAGCAGGCGGGATGGACTTGTTCCTGTGGAACCGTAAATCAGGGGAAATTCTGTCAGAATTGTGGTTCTAAGAAGCCGGAGGGAGCACCGCTTTACCGCTGTGATAAGTGTGGATGGCAGCCGGAAGATCCGACCAATCCTCCGAAATTCTGTCCGGAGTGTGGAGATGTTTTTGATGACAATGACATTCAGTAAATGAATCATATATAACCTAGGTAATTGCGAAACTCGATAAGCTCGTTCGCAATCTTGATTAAAAACAAGGATGAATTCGTACATGGTACGAATTCTGGAATAA
>ONNE01000119.1 GCA_900319095.1 uncultured Eubacteriales bacterium
AGGGAAATGCCCCACAAGAGATTGCAGATATTTTAGAAGAGGATATCTCAAAAATCGAGGCAATCTGTGATGTGGCAAAAGAATATGTCCCGGAGTATGATGAAGAGGCGATCTATGAGAAGTTGTCGGACAGACGAAACAAAAAACGGTAAACAAACACCTATTGACATATTTACGGTAAAATTGTATAATAAATGACATCAAATATTCAAGGAATGTGACAAAAGTCACAAAATCTAAAGGAGGAAATGACATGAGAAAGAGTGTTAAGGGTGTGTTGTGTGCAGTTTTGGCAGCAGCAGTGGTATTTACGACACCGTTGATTGCAAAGGCGGATGATCCGATTACTTATACACTGCCAACTACGGTTACACAACCATGGGCAGATTGGATTACAACGCAGGTTCGGACAGAAAAAGCTCCGTCAAAAGATGGAGTGGCAGAGGTGTTTTTCCAGTCCACAACAAATAATACAGATATTTCCATGGAAATTGGAGATGGCAATGTATATTTGACGACACAGACTCAGGCAGATACAGGAGATGGCGGTGCCGGAGTTGCATGGATTGCCTGTTTGGATCAATCCACGGATGATGCGAAGGTCAAAGTAACACAGAATGGTTACAACAGCGACAGCACGAAAAAGGGAATTAAGTCTGCCTCAGATGTATACAAAGTGACCGCAAAGGTAACGCCAAATGCATCGGATAAATCTAAAAACGATGTGACACTGACCCTGTTCAATACAACGAAGAATGTGATACAGATGGAAGTCACGGCAACCGGCTCCAAGATTGCAAGTGCTTATGAATTGCAGCTGGGTGTTATCTTCGGAGGAATCAAGTACTATGGAACAACTTCTCCGACGGGTGAGAAGAGTGCATCCGATGGAGCGGAAGCGATTGCGACCGTGACACCGGGGCCAACTGTGACACCGGCTCCGGAGACAAGCACATCAACCGATAGCTCCAGCAAATCAACGAAGAAGACCATGAAGTTCTCTTCCGTGAAAGTAAAGAAAGGCAAAAAGAAGATTACCGGTAAAGTATCGGTTAAGAAGGCAACCGTAAAGATTAAAGTTGGAAAGAAAGCTTACAAAAAAGCAACGGTGAAAGGAAAGAGCTTTTCTTTGAAGACAAGCAAGTTGAAAAAAGGAACAAAAGTGACGATCAAAGCAACCAAGAGTGGATATAAGACTTTGAAGAAAACTTACACAGTAAAATAAAACTTGTATGATAAATAAAAAGAATTCCTATCTGTGATACCTACCGTTAGCGGATAGGGATTCTTTTTCTATCTAAGGGGGTGTCTGCGAAATCATTCGATAACATTTCATTTTGACAGGACAATTGGAAAGGAGTAAAAAATGAGAAAAAAATCATTCAAGCGGTGGGCGGCAATCGTGATGGCAGCGGCCATGGTCGTGAGCGGAGTACAGCCTTTGGGAATTGTGAAGGAGAGTAAGGCAGCGACAAAGACGTTGACAGATTCTGAGGTGACGACACTTTATAACAGCACCAAGGCGACCGCCCGCAAAAGAGTGTCGGTACACGATCCGTCCATTGTGGTAGCAGCAGACAGTGGATCAGAGGGTACGAGCAGTCATAAATATTACATTTTTGGAAGTCACAGATCTTTTGCATGGTCTGATGATTTGAAGAACTGGACATACTTTTACAATAATATCAGCAAAGAAGACAGTGAAGAATACAAAACCATTTTTGACAAGGAGTTTAAGTGGTCGGCTCTGGGAGATGCGAATTATGATCCGTCCGGTAACCTGTGGGCACCGGATGTCATCTGGAATAAGGATCTCAAAAAATGGTGTATGTATATGTCCATCAATGGAAATTCATGGAACTCATCGATCTGTATGCTGACAGCGGATTCACTGGATGGCGATTGGGAGTATCAGGGAACGGTTGTGTATTCGGGATTTACTGCGGCAGGAACGCTGCGCGATTATACACAGACCGATTTTGCTGATGTGACTGGAGAAAGCAGTCTGCCGAGCAGATATACACAGAGTTCTTATGAATGTAAATATGAATATGACAATAAAACAAACATCTGTGAGGCGACAACCTGGAACAAGAGTTATGGAGCACATGCGATTGATCCATGCGTATACTACGACCAGACAGGAAAACTTTGGATGACCTACGGTTCCTGGTCCGGTGGTATCTATACATTCCAGTTAAAGACGGGAACCGGTTCGGGAGCGGGATTCCGCGATACCACAGCGATGGAAGATTATACAGATGCGTATATGGGAATTCATCTTGCGGGCGGAAGCCAGAAATCCGGTGAGGCCTCCTATGTGCAGTATATTGATGGTAAATATTACCTGTTTGTTACCTATGGTGGACTGGCTCAGACCGGTGGTTACAATATGCGTGTCTTCAGTTCAGACAGCCCGAAGGGACCGTTTACGGATCTTCAGGGAACAGAGGCAACAAATATAGATAATGGAGCGGGCAACACCGATGGTACGGTCGGTAACCGGCTGATGACTTATTATAAATGGAGCTTTATGGATTATGGTTTTTGTGCAGAGGGTCACAACTCGGCATTTGTCGACAGTGAGGGAAAGGCCTTTGTGATCTATCACACAAGATTTGATACCAGAGGAGAGACTCATGAAGTTCGTGTTCACCAGCTTTTCAAGGCTAAAAATGGCGGTCTTGTGACGGCTCCTTTTGAGTATCAGGGAGAGACGCTGAGTGCGACCAGCTACGCAGCGGATGATGTTGTTGGAAGCTACAATGTTATCACGATGACAGGAAGTCACTATAATAAATCACCGGCAACCTGTGAATCCGAAAAACAGATTACATTGAAATCCGATGGAACGGTGACCGGTGCTTATACCGGAACATGGGAGCAGGCAAACGATGGTCCATATGTGACATTGGTCGACACGGCTAACACCGTTACGTATCAGGGCGTTTTTCTGAAGCAGAATCTGGAGGAGACCAATGTCGAGACGACGTGTCTGACTTTGGTGGGAAACAATGACGTATCGATCTGGGGCTATCGAGTGAATGAGTCCGGAAATGCATTCTCTGATGACATTATGGTTGCCAAGGCGGCAAAAGAGCTCTCCGTGACCATTCCAAGTGAGACATTGACCAGTCTGTCACTTCCAAGTGGTGAGTCAAATGGTGTGACAACTTCATGGGAATCTTCGAATGCGAATGTTATTGCGACAGATGGAACAGTGACAAGACCGACCGATGAGAATACGAATGTGACACTGACCGTGACGATCAGTTGCGGATCGACGAATTATAAAAAAGAATATACGACAAAAGTTCCGAAACAGACAAAACCGGCAGATATTACGACGGGCTTGAAGGCCTTGTATACGTTTGGTGATCTGACGAATGCGGTAGATCCGTCCCAGACGGCAGTTCTGTCTGCGGAGGAAACCGGAACAAAACCAAAAATCGAGAGAAATACAGATTTGGCTTCAAATGTACTCCATCAATATTTTGAGTTAAATGAGAATGCGAGTAATACAGCGATTCCAAATCCTCTCAAGGGTGAAGAATTAGAGGGTGTGACCGTTTCTGTCTGGGTCAATGCGGTAGAGAGAAAGAATTTTGACAATCTCTGGGGAATCAGTGCAGAGAACGGAAGAGTGTATATGACCGATAACTGTTATCTCGGTTACAACAGAGCTCTGAAAGGGGGAGGAACGGACTATATTGATATCAATCATCCGGATGACGGAATCAAATCCGATATTCCGGCAGGTACATGGAAGCTTCTGACCGTGACGATGTCCTCTGGGGGAGTTAAGATCTATGTGGATGGTACATTTGTCTATGATGCCACAAACACGAAAGTGCGAAAAGGAAGTGGACTCAGCTATCAGAATTTGGTAGATATCTTTGCCAATGCGGATACGTTTTATCTTGGTAAAGAGGGCTTCTGGGGTTCTTCCGCAGCATTGATGGATGATGTCAGACTCTATGACAGAGAGCTTTCGGCTGAAGACATTGCCGGATTGTTCAATGCGGGAGTCACAGAGGATGTTGTGGCACCGGCCGATGAGGATATCAGCAGCAGTTATTACTTCTATCAGGATTATAACGATGCGACAGCAGTTCCGGAGGAATGGGTTTCGGCAGCGGCAATAGGTAATTTGGCGCTGGATTATGATGAGACCTATGGAAAATATTTTAGAATGCAGTTTGGAACAGTTAGTGGCGAGAGAACAGCATACTTGAATTTTGGAGATATGGGAACGCTATCGGATGAGTACTGTGTAGATTTTGATATGCAATTTAAAGCGAATAACGGTGACTCTCAAGACAAAAACACACAGGAATGGACTTATCGATATTCTCAGCTGGCACTGGCGACCACCGGTTATAGTGGAACCAATTCGATGCTGGAAGAAGGAAATTATATCTGGTCAATGACATCACACGCAGGTAGCACCACATGGACTGACAGCAAAAGCAGTACCGTGGAGATGGCACAGGATCAGTGGGTTCATGTGAGTACACGGATTGATAAGACAAATAAAAAGGCAGTTCTGACGATTACCGGTGACGGTGTTACCGGAACCTATGAGCAGACATTTTCGGATCTGACAAGCACCGATGTCGTGGGATTGTTTATCCGTGGCGGAAGGAATAATTCAGACACCAAGATTGACAACGTCCGCATCTACACCTATGAGGTAGAGTTCAATGCCAATGGAGGAAGCGGTACGATGGCAAAACAGGGCTTTGGTGGTGGAATCGAAGCACCTCTGCTGGCAAATCAATTTACCAAAGCCGGATCGACATTTGCCGGATGGGCTGATAGCGCGGATGGAACCGTGAAGTATACCGACAAGGCCATAGTGAAAGATCTTCTGGCAGGAGCAGGAACAAAGGTTCTTTATGCCGTATGGAACACTCCGCAGCAGCCGAAAGATGATGGAAAGGGAGACAATCAGGGATCGACAGCGACTCCTAGCCCGACTCCGACACAGTCAGCTACTTCAACCACTTCGACGACTACGACAACCACTTCCACGACTTCAGATGATGAAGAAGAGACCAGTGGAGCAACCGTAGGATCAACGGTGAAGGTCGGCAAGTTTAAGTACAAAGTTGCATCGAAGACGGCTGTGACATTGACCGGGGTAAACAAAAAGACTTACACAAGTCTGACTGTCGGCAAGACTGTTAAGATCAAAGGAAAATCTTACAAGATTACAAAGATCGGCAACAGTGCCTTTGCCAATTGCAAAAAGCTCACGAAAGTGACGATTGGCGCAAATGTAACACAGATTGGCAAGAAAGCATTCTTTAAAGATAGTAAGCTGCGCAATATCACAGTGAAATCGAAAAAGCTCAAGAGTGTTGGAGCGAGCGCTTTCAAGGGAATTCACAAGAAGGCAAAAATCAAAGTGCCGGCTTCTAAGCTTGCCGCTTACAAAAAGACATTGAAAGGAAAAGGTCAGGCATCTTCCGTGAAAATTAAAAAATAGCAATTTGCTTTAACAAAACAAAAGGATTTCCTTGTTCGGGAAATCCTTTTGTTGTATAATGAAGTCAGCTTTTACCAAAATTTTGAGAAGGAACGGGGGACATCATGAGATTGAGAGAAAAATTCACGGGAATGTGGTCGTGCGGAATCCTTTGTCTGGTTTTGCTTGGGTTGTTTGGGGTGGCTGCTGTACTCGGTCAGACAGATACGGTACGGGCAGAGAGAACAAAGACGGAAGAGGTGAAACCGGAGGAAGAAAAAAACGAAGAGGTGAAACCGGAGGAAGAAAAGACGGAAGAGGCGAAACCGGAGGAAGAAAAAGAAGAACAGACGCCGAGGGTGTACTCGCATGGGACAACCGATAAAGAGATTACGAAGAAGATGTTGAAAGATACACCACCGGAAGATTATCAGGTGGATATGAGCATTCAGGGAGATGCCAAAGATGGTGCTTATGATGAATATTTCCTCAAGGATAAGATTCAGACGGTATCCATTAAGATCGACGAGAATAACCTGAACTATCTTTTGCAGAATGCGACGTTCAAGCCAACGGTCATGACAGACAGTGTCACGATCGGGGATAAGACGGTGGGTTATACCGGTCTCAAGACCAAGGGTCACTACACATTGAGGCATTCATTTTCGGACAATATTGGAAGCGATCGCTTTTCGTTTACCGTAAATTTTGGAAAATACATAAAAAAGGAGAACTACGGTGTCAAACAAAACTTTTTTGGATGCCGCAAAATCAGTTTTAATAATTTCTTTTTTGACAAGACTATGATGAAGGAATATGTGTCACTGACTTTGATGACGCAGATGGGGCTGCCGACCCCTCAATACGGTCTTGCCAAATTGTATATCAACGACAAATTCTATGGCGTGTATTTTATGCTGGAGTCATATGATCAGTCGATTCTCGAACAGTTTCAAAAGGCAGATAAAAAAGAGATCAGTGATTATATGACAAAGCCGGAGCACACATCCCTTCTCTATGACGAGAAGATGGATCAATATCTCACGAAAGACGGAACGTTTGATTTAAGTTCGGATTTAAAGATAAAAAAAGACGGCACATATCAGGCAACCGGCACGTTAAAGAAGCAGGAAGAAATCTGGGAGGGGGAGGATGATACCCTGCAGGATGTCGCCGGGATGCTTCCTACCGTATTTTTATGGCAGAGGAAACTCAACCAGCTCAGTGAGGGGAAAAATTTTGAGGGAAAAGAGATCGATGTCAACAGCGATGAATATGTAGAGCTCCTTGAACAGATTATGGATGTCGATGAAGTGGTGAGATATTTTGCCGCACACAGCTTTTTGGTTCAGATTGATGATATGTTTGACGGACAACAAAACTATGGGCTGTACGTGGACGAGACAGGAAAGTGTATGGTTCTTCCTTGGGACTATGATCTGAGTTTTGGCTGCTTTTTTCCGAGTACGGCTGAGAAAACGGCAAATTTTGACCTGGATCTGATGTATAAGAGAGGACAGGAAGGATTTGCGGCAGCAGCAGAAAAAGAACCGGCCGAAATGTATAAAGACTTTCCTCTGTTTCATGTGATCTATCAGAATGACAGCCTGATGGAAAAATATCACGGATATATGAAAGACTGCTCGAAGATTGCCGCGCTGGGGGGACGGACATTTTCGGGAGAGACCTATGAGCCGGTATGGTTTCACTCTTTGATTGAGAAGATAAAGGAACCGCTGATTGAGGCGGCGTCAGAGGAGCTGGGAGAAAACGTATACTATATGAATTTTATCAATCAGCCAAGCGGTGTAAAACTCGGTCTTCCAAATCTTTCCAAAATTATTGCGATGCGTTCGGTCGGAGTGATGTCTCAGGTAGATGGCATTGACACGACGGTGTGTGGTTATGGCTGTAACCTTGAGACGCTGGGCAACGCAGTTGTGGGAGAGAATTCGAATGGCGGTGTGATTACTGCGGTGGACGATACGACAGGAATTTTTGTCATGGCAGATTATGGAAAGACAGACTGGACGCAGCGCTCACCATCGCTTAAAGTGTCGGTGATGGGAGAAAAGACGGATATTTTCCGGGAAACCAAAAAAAAGACCGGTTGTGACAGTGACGATCTCATTGTATATCAGATGGTCAACACGGCGGATCCGGATGGCAATTATACTCTGAGCGTGCCGCTGTCCAAATCGTTTGCGCAGAGTGGCGTGCAGTTGTACACCTATGATCTGGAAGGGAACCCGCACAAGCAGTCATCCACGATAAGTGACAATCTCTGTACAGCGACCGTAGGGGCATCGGGCACGATGTATTTTGCCGTTGTCCGGAATACAAGTGCGATCCGTCGGATGGGAAGAAATCCGATTCTATATTTGGCGCTCGTTTTGTGTGTGCTGGTGGCTGGTTGCATCATCTTTGTCAAACGATACAAAAGTCCCAAAAGAAAAAGGGATTCTCTGAAAAAGAAAGTCTGAAGCTGAATTCCGTATCATAAAATCAAAAAAAGAGCTCGCACTGAGCTCTTTTTTGAATCTTCATTTTCCCACGGACGCCCGCAGAATCAAAGTTGTTCCAGTGCAGCACCCACAAAGCCCTTGAAGAGAGGATGTGGATGGTTTGGTCTGGATTTGAATTCCGGATGTGCCTGTGTCGCAACAAACCATGGATGTTCCGGAAGCTCCAACATCTCAACGATTCTTCCGTCCGGAGAGAGTCCACACAGCTTCATGCCGTGTTTTTCCAAATCTTCCCGATAATAATTGTTAATCTCATAGCGATGACGATGTCTCTCGTGAATCGTCTCGCTTCCATACAGCTCATATGCCTTGCTGTCCTTGTCCAAAACACAAGGATAAGAGCCGAGGCGAAGGGTACCGCCTATGTCTTCGACACCGTTTTGATCCGGCATCAGATGGATCACCGGATGGGTTGTGGAAGGATCCAGCTCAGCGCTGTGCGCATCGTTCCAGCCGACGACATTTCTTGCAAATTCAACAATGGCTAACTGCATGCCAAGACAGAGGCCGAGGAATGGAATGTTGTTTTCGCGGGCATACTGGATAGCGAAGATCTTTCCGTCAATGCCGCGGTCACCAAACCCACCCGGGACGAGAATGCCACTGACATCCTTAAGAATCTCATGGACGTTGTTCTGTGTGACCTCTTCGGAATTCACCCATTTAATATTGACCTGGGCATTGTGGGCAAAGCCTCCATGTTTGAGAGATTCCACAACGCTGATATAGGCATCGTGAAGGGCGGTGTATTTGCCTACCAGAGCCACCGTCACTTCTTTGTTGAGGTTTTTGATGGAGTGAACCATATCTTCCCACTCCTGAATCTCCGGATCCGGGCAATCCAGTCTCAGACACTTGCAGACCGTCTGTGCCAGATTCTCCTTCTCCATCGCAAGAGGGACTTCATACAGAGTCTCGACATCCAGATTTTGGAGAACATGATTGGCAGGCACGTTACAGAACAGGGAAATCTTGTCGCGGATGCTTTTGTCGAGAGGCACCTCCGTGCGGCAGACAATGATGTCCGGCTGAATTCCCATTCCCTGCAACTCTTTGACGCTCGCCTGTGTCGGCTTGGATTTGAGTTCCTGGGATGCCTTGAGATAAGGAACCAGTGTGACGTGAATCAAAATTGCATTTTCGTGTCCGACATCCAGCTGGAACTGGCGGATGGCCTCCAAAAAAGGCTGGCTCTCGATGTCACCGACCGTGCCGCCCACTTCGATGATGGCAATCTGTGTATCCTTACAACCGTCATTGCGATAAAAACGGCTTTTTAATTCATTGGTAATATGTGGAATGACCTGAACGGTACCGCCACCGTAGTCACCGCGCCTCTCTTTGGAAAGGACGGACCAGTATACTTTTCCGGTTGTGACGTTGCTCTGTTTGGTCAGGCTCTCATCAATAAAGCGCTCGTAGTGTCCCAGATCCAAATCGGTCTCAGCACCATCATCCGTCACAAAGACCTCTCCGTGCTGGATCGGATTCATGGTACCCGGATCAATGTTGATATAGGGATCAAATTTTTGCATCGTCACCTGATACCCACGCATTTTCAGAAGTCTTCCCAAAGAGGCAGCTGTGATTCCCTTGCCGAGTCCGGAAACGACACCACCGGTTACAAAAACATATTTTACAGCCATAATACTCTCCATTTCTAATCGGTTTGTGAACATATGATTTTAGTATACCCTTTTTAGATAGTTGTTTCAAGTATTAGTTAAAAGTTATTTATAAGACGTTCCTCAGGGTGAGATTGTGAACATTTTTTCATATACTTACCATTGATTTATACGAAAAAATCTTTTATACTAAGTAGCATGAGAAAGAACCAATGAATGAAAGGATTATAGCGATATATGGAAAATAATAACAATCACGATCCAAATAAGAATAAGCGATTTCGGATGAATCTGATTATTTGTCTGGTCGCGGCTGTGTTCTCGCTCTGTATTATCATTTTTTTGAATTCCGAGATACAGAATAAGACACAGAAGGAAGTTTCTTATTCCAAATTTATACAGATGCTCAAAAATGATGAGGTGAAGAAAGTGACTTTTAAGTCTAACCTGATCTATATTGAGCCAAAGACACAAGAAAAGATTGCAAGGATCAATGTGACCTATTATACCGGATATCTTCCGGATAATACACTGGTACAGGATATGCTCAACAAGTACGGAGTTGAGTTTTCGGCAGAGGTTGACGGTGCCGGATCCGGTGTTCTGGATTTTTTCCTCACCTATATTCTTCCGATTGGCGGAATCTGGGTGCTTCTCTGGTTCTTTATGCGCTCAGCGACGCGTGGTGGCGGCCTGATGGGAGTGGGCAAGTCCAATGCCAAGATGTATGTCGAAAAGAAGACCGGTGTGACGTTTGCCGATGTGGCCGGTGAGGATGAGGCGAAGGATTCACTGACTGAATTAGTTGATTTTTTGAAAAATCCGGATAAATATAAAAAGATTGGTGCGAAGCTGCCAAAAGGTGCCCTTTTGGTCGGACCTCCGGGAACCGGAAAGACGCTTCTTGCCAAGGCGCTTGCGGGAGAGGCGGGAGTTCCATTCTTTTCGCTGTCCGGTTCCGACTTTGTGGAGATGTTTGTCGGTGTCGGGGCATCCAGAGTCCGTGACCTGTTCAAGCAGGCGACCTCGCAGGCTCCGTGTATTATTTTTATCGATGAGATCGATGCCATTGGAAAGAGCCGTGAGGGCAGTTATGGCGGTGGCAATGATGAGAGAGAACAGACTTTGAATCAGCTGCTCTCCGAGATGGATGGTTTTGACTCCTATAAGGGAATCATCATTCTGGGTGCGACCAACCGCCCGGAAGTATTGGATAAGGCACTTCTTCGTCCGGGACGTTTTGACCGGCGCATTATCGTAGAAAAACCGGATCTGAAAGGGCGCGTCGATATTCTGAAGGTACATTCTCACGATGTACTGATGGATGATTCCGTGGATCTGCAGGAGATTGCGCTGGCGACATCGGGTGCGGTCGGCGCGGATCTTGCCAATATGGTAAATGAAGCGGCGATCATGGCGGTAAAGGACGGAAGAAATGTAGTCTGTCAGAAAGATCTGTTTGAAGCGGTTGAGGTGGTGATCGCTGGTAAGGAGAAGAAAGACCGGATTCTCGGTAAAGAGGAAAAAGAGATTGTTGCCTATCATGAGACCGGACACGCGCTGGTTGCCTCGTTGCAAAAGAATACCGAGCCGGTGCAAAAAATTACGATCGTGCCTAGAACCAAGGGGGCTTTAGGTTATACGATGCAGGTGCCGGAAGAAGAAAAATATCTGATGAAAAAGAGTGAGCTTCTCGCAGATATCACAACGTTCTTTGGGGGACGTGCCGCAGAAGAGATTGTTTTTGGGGATGTCACGACGGGAGCTTCCAACGATATTGAGCGCGCTACGAAGATGGCACGCGCGATGGTAACGCAGTATGGAATGAGTGAGAAATTTGGTCTCATGGGACTTGAGACGGTGGAGAGCCAGTATTTGTCAGGAGCCACACATATGAATTGCGGTGAGGCGACTGAGAGCGCGGTGGATGAAGAAGTGAAAAAAATCCTGTCCGAGTGCTATGATAAGGCGATTGATATTATCAAAAACAATCGTCCCGTTCTCAAAAAACTGGCAGAATATCTGATTGAGAAAGAGACGATCACCGGAAAGGAATTTGTCGAAATATTCGAAGAAGAGACCGGTATCAAGCTTAAAAAGAGAGAAGAGGAGACTAGTGTTTAATCTGGAAGAAGAATTGAAAAAACTCCCGGCAAGACCGGGCGTATATCTCATGCATGACAAATCGGATGAGATTATCTATGTGGGCAAGGCGATCAGTCTCAAGAACCGCGTGCGGCAATATTTTCAAAAGAGCAGACACGTCACGCCCAAGATCCAGAGAATGATTGAACGAATTGCCTGGTTTGAGTATATTGTCACAGACAGCGAGCTGGAGGCTCTGGTGCTGGAGTGCAATCTGATCAAAGAGCACAGTCCCCGCTACAATACGATGCTAAAGGACGGGAAAGCGTACCCGTTTTTGAAAGCGACTATAGGAGAAGCCTATCCAAGGCTTCTCTTTGCGCGTCAGATGAAGAGGGACGGACACAAATATTTTGGGCCATTTACCAGTTCTAAGGCGATTCGGGATACAATTGAACTGGTCAATCAGCTCTATCATTTGCGCAATTGCAACCGTGTTCTGCCACGCGATATCGGGAAGGAGAGACCGTGTCTGTACTATCAGATCGGCCAGTGTCCGGCCCCGTGCCAGGGAAAGATCACGGAGGAGGAGTACCGGGAGAATTTTTCGCAGGCGATCCGCTTTTTGCAGGGGGACACCACAGACTTGATACAGGATCTGACAGAGAAGATGATGAGCGCATCGGATGAGATGGATTTTGAAAAGGCGGCAGAGTACCGGGATCAGATTCAGAGCGTACAGCAGGTGACACAAAAGCAGAAGATCACATCCGATGACAATCAGGATCGGGATATTGTTGCCCTGGCGCGCGGTGGCGATGAGGCAGTGGTGCAGGTGTTCTTTATCCGGGGCGGGAAGATGCTCGGAAGAGAGCACTATTATCTGACGGGAGTCGATCAGGAAGAGAATGGCAGTGTTTTGTCGGCATTTATTAAGCAGATGTACTCCGGTACCCCATACATACCAAGAGAGATTTGGACCGAGTACGAAGTCGAGGATGCCGGGGCGATCCTTGACTGGCTCTCGCAAAAGAGAGGACATAAGGTGTATTTTCACCAGCCAAAGCGAGGACAAAAAGAGCGCCTTTTGGAATTGGCAAAGAAGAATGCTTATCTGGTTCTGACAAAAGATGCAAAGAAACTGCAAGAGGAGAGGGCAAAGACAGTGGGAGCGATGGAAGAGATCCAGTCGCTTCTTCGCATGAGTGGTCTGCACCGTGTCGAATCTTACGATATCTCAAACATCAATGGATTTGAGACCGTTGGCTCCATGGTGGTTTTTGAGGATGGAAAGTCAAAGAAAAACGATTACCGGAAATTCCGCATCCGCTCCGTGAGTGGGCCGGATGACTATGGGGCGATGACGGAGATGCTGACAAGAAGATTCGAGCACAGTCAGAGAGAGGGGCTGTCGGAGATGGATTCGTTTGCCCATTTGCCGGACATTATCTTTATGGATGGGGGCAAGGGTCAGGTAAATATTGCGGAGAGCGTATTGCAAAAACTGGATTTGCACATACCGGTCTGCGGCATGGTAAAAGATGACCATCACAGGACGAGGGGATTGTATTTTCGCAACGAAGAGATTCCGATTGATACACATGGTCAGGGATTTCGTCTGATTACACGGATTCAGGATGAGACTCATCGGTTTGCCATTGAGTATCATAAGCTGATCCGGAGAAAAGGACAGGTTCACTCGATTTTAGATGACATTCCCCAGATCGGAGAGACGAGAAGAAAGGCATTGATGAAGGCATATTCATCACTTGAGCAGATACAACAGGCGACACAGGAGGAGCTGGCGCAGATTCCGGGGATGAATGAGAAGGCGGCGGCATCGGTGGTTGCGTTTTTTGAGGAATTAAAAAAAACAGACATTGACAAGTAAAAAAGAAGATGCTATATTAAATGTGCAAATCATTTGCAAATTCATGAATTTTTAATGCAAATACGTATGAGAGGTGAAGCGCGCATATGGTAAAGCAATATCATACCAAAGGGAGAGAGATTATTCAAAGTTACGTCTGCGCCAAAAAGAGTACGCGTTTTTGTGCGAGCGATATCATGGAATATTTGAGGGAACATGATATCACGATGAATCAGACAACGGTGTATCGGAATCTTGAGAAGATGACAGAACAGGGAACACTCATCAAGACAAAAAATGTATCCGATGGGTGCTGTTATTATCAATATGCAGAGAGGGAGCATCACTGTGATGAGCATCTGCATCTCCAATGTAAAAAGTGCGGGGTGGTTCTCCACCTGAATGGCAGTACGATGGAACCGTTTTACCGGTATATCCGGGAGGAACTGGGATTCACACTGGAGCACAAGGAGTCGATTCTCATGGGGATTTGTGAGAATTGCAGCGGATCACCAGCGTAGACCATGATTCGAGAGGAAAGGGACATGAATACAAAAAAAATAATAGCAGTGATCTTATCAATGGTTTTTTGCCTTGTCATTCTGGGTGGATGTGGCAGTAGGAATGGCGGCAGTGCGACCGGGACATCGGTGGGAGCCGGTGATACAGGACGAAACAGTGACCGCTCTGGCGGGAAAAAATACAGTGTTGTCTGCACGGTTTTTCCGGAGTACGACTGGGCAGGACAGATACTCGGAGAGAGAAAAGAGGAAGTGGCACTGACACTTTTGTTAAATGACGGAACAGATCTTCACAGTTATCAGCCAACGGCAGAGGACATCGCCCGCATCGCAGCGTGCGATCTGTTCATCTATGTGGGTGGTGAATCGGATGAGTGGGTAGAGGATGCACTCAAGGAAGCCGTCAACAAAAATATGCAGGTCATCAATCTGATGGAAGTGGTGGGAGACTCGGTCAAAGAGGAAGAAGTGGTCGAGGGGATGCAGCCGGAAGAAGAGGAAGAAGAAGGCGAAGAGGAACCGGAATACGATGAACACGTTTGGCTCTCGCTCAAAAACACACAGGCGATCGTTCAGAGCATTGGGACGGCTCTCGCAAAGATGGACGAAGAGAATCAAAATGTCTACAAAGAAAATACAGAGCAATATGTAGACAAACTCAAAGCATTGGATGAAAAATATGAGAGTGTGATAAAAGCAGGAATAGAAAAGACAGGAACTCACACGCTTTTGTTTGGCGACCGCTTTCCGTTTCGCTATCTGACGGATGATTATGGGCTGGATTACTATGCGGCCTTTGTCGGATGTTCGGCAGAGACGGAGGCAAGTTTTGAGACGATTACGTTTTTGTCAGGAAAGATAGATGAGCTGGGGCTCAAAAACATTTTTGTGATTGAGAGTTCCGATCAGAAAATAGCTGAGACGATTGTGTCGAACACAAAGGACAAAAATCAAAAGATTTTAGTGCTGGATTCCATGCAATCGACAACGTCCAAAGAGGTTGAGAGTGGAGTCACATATTTATCTGTGATGGAAAAAAATCTGGAAGTCTTGCAGCAGTCGTTCGGACTGTGATTCATCCGGTGGTTGATCCGGATCGGGAGGAAATAAGATGGCATATTTAAAAGTTTCCAATCTCACGATTGGTTATGAGGGAATGGCGGTGGCAGAACACATTAGTTTTGAAGTCAATCCGGGAGATTATGTCTGCATCGTCGGAGAGAATGGAGCGGGCAAAAGCACCCTGATGAAGACCATTCTCCATCTGCAGAAACCGATGGCAGGAGAGATTTCCTATGAGGAATACGGGATCGGCTATCTGCCACAGCAGACGGTTGTGCAAAAGGACTTTCCCGCCTCTGTGTGGGAGATAGTTCTGTCGGGCAATCTGGCCAAGAGCGGTCTGCGTCCGTTTTACTCAAAAACAGAGCGCAGTCTCGCCAAAAAGAATATGGAGAATATGGAGATCTGGGATCTGAGAAAGCAGTGCTATCGCAATCTTTCCGGTGGACAGCAGCAGCGTGTTCTGTTGGCAAGAGCCCTGTGCGCATCATCCAGAATGCTGTTTTTGGATGAGCCGGTGGCGGGACTGGATCCGATCGTGACAGCGCAGTTTTACCATCTGTTAGAAAAGATCAACCGGGATGGCATGACCATTCTGATGGTCTCGCATGATCTGAAGATGGCGATGCAGTATGCTACCCATATTTTGCACATTGGAAAAGAGGATGTCTTTTTTGGAACCAAAGAAGAGTATGGGAACAGTGATGTGGCGAGAGATTTTCATGAACTGGAAGAGAGGGGGATGACCGATGCAGGAAGCGATGGATAAGCTGATTTTTTATTTTCAATTTCCCTTCGTATGGTATGCCCTGATCGTGGGTGTGCTGATTGCACTCTGCTCTTCGCTGATGGGAGTGACGCTGGTGCTCAAGCGATATTCCTTTATCGGAGATGGTCTCTCTCATGTGGCATTTGGTGCCATGGCAGTGGCGACGGTGTGCCATTTGGCCAATCAGACGATTCTCACCCTGCCGGTGACCGTCCTCACTGCGATCTTACTTTTGAAAAATGGTCAGAATGCCAAGATCAAAGGAGATGCAGCGATTGCCATGCTGTCGGTCGGAGCGCTTGCGGTTGGATATATGCTGATGAATGTTTTTTCAGCATCGTCCAATGTCTCCGGGGATGTGTGCAGCACATTGTTTGGCTCGACTTCGATCCTGACACTGACCGGCACAGAGGTTTTGGTCTGTGTGGTTATGGCGGTTTTTGTGATTGTGTGTTTTCTCTTTTTTTATAACAAAATTTTTGCCGTCACCTTCGATGAAAATTTTGCCAAAGCTTCGGGTGTCAGCTCCGAGCGATATAACCTTCTGATTGCGGTGATCATTGCGGTGATCATTGTGCTCGGCATGAATCTTGTGGGATCGCTGCTGATCTCAGCGCTGATTATCTTTCCGGCGCTGTCATCCATGAGCTTATTTCATAATTTTAAAAGTGTGGTTGTGTGTTCTGCCATTACATCGGTAGGCTGCGCGGTTTTGGGGATGCTTTTTTCGATTTTGTTCTCAACACCGGTGGGTTCAACGATTGTTGTGGCAGATATGATATTCTTTTTGTGCAGTTATCTTCTTCGCAAAGTTGTATGGCACTCATGAAAGGAGAGTGAAAGATGAAACGATGGATGTTGTGTGGGGTAGGGATCTTTATGATATTTGCATTGTCCGGCTGTGGAAACAATGCCACATTAAAATCGGGCGCGACGGCGAATGCCGTGGATGCTGTGCTGAAAGAGCAGACCGCCTCACAGGAGGAAAAATCCAAAGAAGAAGACGTGGCAGAACCGGACAGTAAAGAACCGGA
>ONNE01000122.1 GCA_900319095.1 uncultured Eubacteriales bacterium
TACCGCCATTGTAATGCCTGCCATCCGTCCGGCTCCCTCTGTGAGTCCTGTACCACCGCCATCCGCAGCGTTCTGGATAGCATTATTATCCCCCTGTGCATTTCCGAGCAGTCTTGCGAGCCTCTGAATCATACTGAGTCCGGAGTCGCTGGTCTCACTGGAGGGAGGTGTGACTTCGACAACCTGCCATCCTTTGTTCTCTATATAGATTTCAACCCACGCATGCGCACTGGCATCACTCACATCCACAGATACTACAGCTGTCTCTCCCAACGGATTGTAACCCTCATAATAATCGGAATAATTCTGGTCCTCTAAAATCGTTCCATCATCCAACAGATCCGTCGGATCAATTGCATATCCCTCCACATAGCGTGCCGGCACATCCAAAAACCGGAATATCAGAGTCGCCGCACTGGCAAAATGCGCACAGTAGCCCTTTTTATTTTCCTCCAAAAAATAGTTGATAAAATCCGAGGAGTACGGTGTCGCGCCCGGTCTGGTTGAATACGTATAGTTTTCCCGAAAATAAGCCGTGAGTTTTGTGACAATTTCTTCCACCGGCTGATCCGCAGACAAACCGGCATCCTTACAGAATTTATAGATCTGCATGCTGTGATCGGAATCCAGTTTCCATTCATAATTGGATACGTCTTCCTTTTCCTTCACGCTCACACTCTCCGATACCGGTGGATAATAGACATATGTCTGTGTATCTCCCGGAACAATCTCTTTTTCAATATCTTCGGAATAATAGGGAAGATATACCCCCGTTGCCGCTGCGGTATTGGTAATGTTCATCCTGCCCCGCGCGGCATCTTCTTTTCCCGCCTCAAAGTTTTTTCTCCTCTGCACCGCTGAGACATCCACGGTTTCCGGAAGCTGGACTCCATTGACATCCACGGCTCTCTGCCAGCGGTTTTGATAGGCCATATAATCCGCACCGGTAAATGTTTTGAGATATATGCGCTCCTCACTCCATGGTGCGTATTCCACAGTGAGATCGGTCTCATAATCAAATCGAATCGAACTGACGCCACCTAACTGTCCACTCATGAGTCCACCGGTATTCGGATAAAAATTCATGAGTCCGGCAAAACCAAGAAGCATAAAATTCCCAACCGTTTCCATTGATGCACTTTTCAGACTGCTGGGTGCCTGTGTGATGGAATTTTTCTGATAGGGATGAACCGCTGCAAACAGCCCGGAAATCACGGCGCACAAAACCATCACCATCAAAACCGCTCCCACTACCGTTCTACTCGCGTAGATATATGAAATTTCTTTCTTTTTTTTCAAAAATTGGTAGCACGTATTTTCCCCGGAAAGCTGATAATGGCGATTTCCCCGAATCGCATAGCACGCCATCCATCCCGCCAAGAGCATGATGACATAAAAAAGGGACGGTTCACTTGTAATATAGAGAGGGAAAAATAGAGCTCCCAGAACGATCGGCACAGCTACTATATATTGCATCCGCCTTGAGATCACAACATTCAGCAGCACACATCCCACCCAGCCAATGTAACTCATTGAAATCGTGACAGCCATATACCGGTTTTCTACCTGCTCCGCAAAACTTCTCACCGCTGCGGTATCAAAAAAAATCGAGGCTTTTTGTCCCAATTCATTGAGCGTCACAAAAAAACCACTGCTGATGTAGTTGCGGAATAAAATTCCTGTCCCCAGCATCATAAACAGAAGCAGAAAATAGCCAAGATTTTCCCATAGCTTGCTATAATAAAGCACCGAGCAGAACAGTGCCCCCAGTAATATAAAGAGATGTACCACGATCCACGCACAGCGTATCTCCAGCGCTGTGAGATAGCATCCGATTCCTCCCATAACGATCAGATACACCAGAACTCCCTTGATCAGGAGCGTAAACAGTCGGTTTTCTTCCTGACGCCACACATCCTGACGCAGGCAGACGCCCTCTGCCAACATATTCTGATTTTGTGAAACTTTTCTTTTTTTTCTAAACATTCTCACGCATCTCCACCTGGACTTTTCCATCCTCTCTCTGAATCGAAAGATAGCTCTTCAGATGAGGATAAAAGTTTTTCATATAGATTGATTGGTGTTCGTCAAGACGATCCCTGACCGGTATCCGAAACAATTCACAAAATGCCTGACGAATCTCATCTTCGGATCCACAGCGATACTCATCAAAACAATATCCCACCCGGTTCCAGCAAATCAGACAGACGGGCATTCGCTTTGCAACCATGGACGCGGCAATGCCATAGGCACTGGAAAGAATCTGCTCGCACTCATATTTTTCACTTGAGAGAGAGAGAACCAGCACCATCTCGCTTCCCGCCACTGCCACTCTCTCTTTGACCATCAGGGCATCCTGTTTTGCCGTCAGTTTCCAATGGATATCGCGAATCCTGTCACCGGGAATATATTCCCGGATATCACTGACTTCCGAAAAATCATTTCCCTTCTCTTTGCTCTCCTCTGTCTCCGCTGCTCCTGATAAATACTGCTCGGTCAGATCTTCTTCTTCCGGATTCCGATCCGGCAGCGAAAAGATTTCACATTCCTGCCTTACTTTCCATCTGCATTCGACCAATCCCAGCAGGTCCTGAAAAACACATCCCTGTATCGCAATCACAAATCTTCCCTGATCGCGAAACTCAAGAGGAACTCTGAGAAAACTCACACCGTGCATCCGAATCGGCATTGACAATGTGATATCGGATTCATTCTCAAAAAATGAATTTCCAATCCGAAACCGGATACGGCTGTCTAAGATCGGACAATATGCCGGGTTTTTCATGCGAATTTCCAGTGGTACGACATCACCGGCATCACAATATCGGTTTCCCGCTCCCAGCTCGATCTCCAGACAGGAACTGACCCACCAAAGTCCCAAGAATGAAATCCACGGTGCCAGAACGAGAATCGCTGCAATCAACTGCCAAAAATAATTCCTCATAAAGTAAATCATAAAAATGTCAAGAGCAAGAAGAATCAGATAGACAATCACACGAACCGGCCGCAATACAAATTTGTGTGTATCCTTGTTCATGTCATCCCTCCCATCCTCTACATCCTGGGACTTTTTATCTCGCCAAGCAGAACTTTCACGCAGTCCCCGACCGTCTTGCCCTCGGCACGGGCACGCGAGCCAAGACGCACACGGTGTCCCAGCACATCTTTGGCGACATTTTGAACATCCTGCGCAGTCACAAAATCCCTTCCCTCAAGCATCGCCATCGCTCTTGACATCTTTAAGAGGGCGATGGTTCCTCTCGGACTTGCACCTGCCGCAAATAACTCATGTTCTCTTGTCCTCTCCACGATCGTCACGATATAATCATAAATCGCATCGTGCACAAAAACTTTATCGGTCTCTGCCTGCAATTCTTTCAATTCATCCAGAGTCAGCACCTGGTCCAGACCCCCTACCTGATTCCAGACTTCCCCCTTTAAGATGGAGACGGCCTCTTCATGTGCCGGATATCCCATCGTCAGACATACCATAAAACGATCCATCTGGGATTCAGGGAGCATCTGTGTGCCGGATGAACCGACCGGATTCTGCGTGGCAATGACAATAAAAGGATCCGGAAGCACTCTTGTCTGTCCCTCGACACTTGCCTGATGTTCTTCCATCACTTCCAAAAGCGCAGACTGTGTCTTTGGCGAGGTACGGTTCAGTTCATCTGCCAGAAAAAGATTGCAGAAAACAGACCCCTCACGGAAATCAAATTCTTTGGTCTGGGAGTTGTACATGGAAAAGCCCAGCAGATCACTCGGCAGAACATCGGGTGTGAACTGCACTCTTTTATAATCCAGTGACAACACCCTTGCAAATGTCGTTGCAAGCGTCGTCTTGCCAACTCCCGGCACATCTTCCATCAGAATGTGGCCTCCGCCCATAATTGCGGCAAGAACTTTTCTCACAACCTCTTCTTTGCCCTTAATGATCTGATTCACCTTCTCCTGTATAATCTGCATCTTTGTATCTCTATCAACCATTCTCTATTCTCCTTATATAAAAAAGACGTGCTCCATAAAAAGAGCACGTCTGACAATTCCTATCTATACACCGTCAAGCCTCTTTTTTTGTCTCAATATAATCCTGAATTGATTTCAGTACGACATCGGCATCCAGACCGTGTACCATGCAGGCCTCTTCCAGAGACTCGCCAATCGAAGAAGGACATCCGACACAATGCATACCGGACTGCATCAGCACATAGGCAATTCCTCCATCATAGTCAAGCATCTGTCCCATCGTTGTCTGCTTTGTTATTTCCATTTTATCTGCTCCTTTCCACGGATGACTTTTTTTCTTCATCGCACTCTTTAATTCTACCCCAAACGCAGCAATAGTTCAATCAAAATATTTTTCTTTTTGTGTACTTTTAATGTGATGACCGACAATCTCGGATACATCGGATATCGTCATAAATGCTGAATAATCATCTTTTTCAATGATCTTTCTGAGTGTCGGCAGCTCCATCCGGGTAATAACGCAATACAAAACCACCTTTTCTCCCGATATCAATCCTTCCCCTTTCATGAATGTAACCGTTCTTCCCAGGGTCGAATAGATATCATCGGCTATCTGGCGTCCCTGATCCGTGATAATCATGACCGCCTTTACCTGATCAAATCCGGTGTTGATATAATCCACCACTTTTGATGTGATAAAATAGGTCAACAGACTGTACAGCGCCCGATCCAGTCCAAAGAGCAGACCGGCTGCCAGAAAAATAATTACATTGCAGAACAAAATAATCTGTCCCACGGATAGCGGGGTCTTTTTACTGATCAAAATCGCCACGGTCTCGGTGCCGTCCAGACATCCGCCATTGCGTATGATCAATCCGGCACCAGCTCCCAAAATGATGCCACCAAACACGGTCGCCAAGAGCGGATCCACCATGACACTTATGTGACAGCGACGAAAGATTTCGATAAAAAGTGAAAAACAAACCATTGAGATCGCTGTTCTCACCAAAAACATCCTGCCCAGCTGCCGGCTTCCGACAAGCACAAACGGTGCATTTAAAACAACTGTCACGACGCTGAGCGGAAACACTGTCAGTGTACTGACAATAATACTGACTCCCACAATTCCGCCATCGAGAATACTGCTCGGAACAAGAATCACTTCCAGACCAAATGCCGCCACGACAGCACCGACAACTAACATAATATACCGCATACTGTCTATCACCTGTCCTCTTCTTTTTTCTCAACTTTAATCTCAAACACTTTGGATTCAAACGAATTCTCTAACCCCTCCGTAATCGTGAGAGTTCCATCTTTTTCCAAAAGTATCACATCAAATTCTTTTGTGTGCTGATGCCAGTATGCCAGTGCCTTTTCCTTTCCCATAATAAAAAGAGAAGTAGAAAGTCCATCTGCCAGCGTGCCATCCCCACTCACAATGGTGACGCTGGTAAGACCACTGTCAGCCGGATATCCGGTTCTGGGATCCAGAATATGGTGATACACAATTCCATCCTGTTCAAAATATCTCTCATAACCACCAGATGTAATTACTGCCCGATCGGATATTTCTAAAATCCCCAAATAATCCTGCGACGATTTATCTGGATTTTGAATTCCAATGCGCCAGTTCTCTCCGGTATTCTTTTTCCCTTTTGCCTGAACGTTTCCCCCCAGCGAGACAAGACCGGATGTCACCCCATATTCATCAAAGATCTCCATGATCCTGGAAGAAGTATAACCCTTTGCAATTCCTCCCAGATCGATCTGCATAGCATCCGGAAGTGTAAGCTGTCTTGTCTCATTATCGTACTGAATCTTTGTTCCATCGGTTTTTTTCAAAAGTTCTTCAATT
This sequence comes from uncultured Eubacteriales bacterium, assembly GCA_900319095.1. Classification (GTDB taxonomy): domain Bacteria; phylum Bacillota; class Clostridia; order Lachnospirales; family Lachnospiraceae; genus Eubacterium_F. Next base: position 5,828 of record ONNE01000122.1, read on the forward strand.
TTTTCTTTGTTTGGAACTTTATATTCTTGTGTCGTAAATCCCCACTCCTGCATGAGTGGATAGATGGCGATGTCAAACAGTCCATCGGTCTGCCGGTATAAATCCAGCGAGCGACGGACCAGTGTTCCTGTCTCCTGCGAGAGAACCTCACTCCCATTCCCATTCACGATGGCTACCTCGCTATCCGGATCCTGTGCACTCAATAATTTATCCAATCTCTGAATTTCTTTGACGGCAGCCTCGACTGCCTGCTCTTTCTTTTCTCCGTAAGCTGTGATGGTCATGTACGTATCCATGGCAAACAGATCTCTGGAAGCCGGCTCATCTCCGGACTCAATGGCTGATTGGGTTGAATTTTCAGATTTTCTCTGATATCCGGTACATCCGGTATCGGCAAACATAAGACTCAGACACAGAACCAGAGCCATGGATCGTTTCACTCTTCTTTTGCTTCTCTCATTCATATCCGCCACATGTCTCTTTCTGCGCAGCATGGCTGCGCTTTTAATTTTTGTAACTGAGATTAATTTCTTACACTTTTTCAATCTCGCAACTATGATGCTTATACCCCACCGAATCACTTGTCACATCTTTATCGTAGTTCACGCTCACAAGCAGAATATTTCCTTTATAATGCTCTAACTTCTGAGGATAATTCCGGCTTCTAATCTGGTCAGCGGCGGTCCCCACCGTCTTATCATACTTTAGTTCTATCAAGAGAACCGGTTTATCTGGGCATTGGGGTGATGGCAGATAGACCAAATCCACATAGCCCTTTCCCGAATCCAATTCCTGAATCGTCGTGTAATATTTCTGCCCTGCATAGTATGCCATCTGCACCGCATAGGACAGTGCCGCCTCTGAATTGTAAGTCTTATTCTCTGCCGTATCGTGAAACCATTCGAGCAATTCTGCCACCTTTTCTTCTTCACAATCCCATGTCGCCTGTAACAGTTTCTGTGATTTTTTAAATGATGTAAAGGTATCCACCCACTCCTCTGATTTGGTAGAAGTCTTAAATTCATCACGTATTTCTTTGTTCGGAATAAATACTTTTCCAGTGTCTATATCATAACCCAGATATCCCAAATGTATCAGCATGGTCAACACATCATCCCTGCCGTGAAAGGAAGTCATGTCATTCTGATAACTCGAGAGATCAACCGACACGCTGCCGCCATCCATCAAGAGCGCAACCGCATCCTTTAAACCATCAAAATTCATCCTGATATACTCGGCAAGAGCTTCATAACTCTCTGTGTTATTCCAATAGTTCTGGATGATTCCGGTGGACACAGCCTCTACTACTGACAGGGGGCTGTAGATCGAATAATGTTTCTGCTCCAATTCTTTTCCTGTTGATTTCTGTATCTCATAATTGCGATCAGGCGGTATAATATCACTTACATCATACCCATTATACCACTCCTTAAACTTATTATAATCGCGCCCGTATTCACCACACAGATCCTTTACCTCATCCTCAGTAAAGCCTGTGTATTCCGCAAACTGCATGGGAGTAATAATGGAAAATTCCCGAAACATATTCAGTGCGGAATGTTTTCCATATTTCTTAATCGGAAGAATCCCCGTCATATACGCGAGGGCAACATACTCTTTATCCTTCAGCCAGTCCCTCAAAAAATCAAGGTACATTGTCTGTCCGTCATAATCATTCTTGCGCTCACGGAACACCGCATCCCATTCATCAATAATGATAACAAATTGAGTTCCATTTTCAGAATACACATCAGCCATCGATTGCAGTAAATCATCACTGTCAAAATAATCAACATCCGGATACTGTTTTCTGATATCTCTCATGATTAACTTCTGCATTTTGTCAAGTGATGTTTCAACATCAACCCTGGACTTGATAAAATCGGTCATCACAACCTTTATCACATCAAACTGATTCAAATACCTGTCCCAATTCCCGCATCCTGCAATCTTTAATTTTTCAAATATATGCCTGCTGTCTCCCTTTCCATAATAGGCACATAGCATATTCGCGGCAATCGATTTTCCAAAACGGCGCGGACGGGAAACACTCACATATTTTTGTTCTGTCCTTACAATCGAATTCAAATATTCTATCACCTCTGTCTTATCAACATAAATATCAGAATTAATTGTCTCTTGAAATTTATTACTTCCCGGATTCAGATAGATTCCCATCAAAACACCCTCTCTCTTAGCTTTTTCTAGTTCGTAATCACAAATTCGACCTTTTTGCTCTCTTCTTCCATATTCGTCCCCTGCGGAAAACGAATCTCGATGTCTGCTGTCCCAAGCTCCCCGATCGATTTGACGTACGTTCCTCCCATACCACCGTCTATATGTACCATCTTAGGACCGATCAGTTCAATCGGACCTCTGAGATTGATTTCCAGATCGGTATTGAAAAACGGCTGAACGTTGCCATATTCATCGGTGACACGCACGCGAATTGCCGCCACATCATAAGTCTCTCTCTCCTCCAGCTTGGTGCGGCTGGCTGTGACTTCAAGCTTACATTTGCTCATAGTCGTCTTTGTGACCGTTTTGACGATCTCTCCGTCTTTGATTGCCTCAAACCGATAAACGGTCGACTTAGCTCCCCAGTTTCCCACATATTTCTGATATAGATCGAGCGCATCCGAAAACTTCATATGGTATCTTGTCATAATATGACCGATCTTTACCATCATCGTGGCAGGTATATGATTCATTCCATGTGATGCGATATAATTCAGAACCTCTTTGATTCGGCGGCTCTTGATCTCATCGTATCCCTCTTCCACAATGAGAAGATCCCCTACGTAATCATCAATCCGGATCGGTCCTCTCTTCATGTGTTTATATGGCGAATTTTCATGTGTAAATTCTTTGATAAAGTGATCGTTGCGGTACATTTTTACTGAATCTGCATTTGTAAAAATATAGACATCGTGGCGAATGCTTGCCGGGTGCTCACCTATATCCATGGAAGAGCTCACCTCCAGGACAGCTGTCCTTTTTTGATGAGCCGAATACACAGCTGCTGCCATCTTCGGATTGCGGAACATATCCAGCACACCGTGATAGCAGATTTTATCACCGCTTCCGAAATCTTTGTGTGTGTTGTAGTCTGCCATACACCATCCAAAGGAACCGGCAATATCTGTATTCTCACTGACTGAATCCAATACATTGGCATGGCGGATCGCATGACTCAGTCGATGAGGCTCACTGTCAAAGGACTTTGTCGGGTACATATGTCCATTGTATTCCGTGATCAGATACGGTTTTTCTTCTTCGGATGTAACGACACTCCTCTTATCACATCCCTGATTTGTCCCATCGTGTATAAAATCATTATAGGTGTATACGTCTTCCAACAAATGACTGTTTTTAAGATAGCGAACTCCACCGGTCGGGCGCGTCTCATCCAGCGCATGCGCCATATCGTTGGTATTTTGATAAAAATTGTCGTCATCCAGTGATTCATTGATTCGAACCCCCCACAAAATCACAGATGGGTGGTTGCGATACTGGGTAATCATCTCTGACACATTTACATATGCCTGTTCCTTCCACGAAGCATCACCGATATGCTGCCATCCAGGAATCTCAGTAAACACAAGAAGTCCCAGTTCATCACACCGGTCGATAAAATGCTGTGACTGAGGATAATGCGAGGTTCTGACCGCATTGAGTCCCAATTCCAGGCGAAGCACATCGGCATCCATCCTTTGAATCGACTTCGGCATCGCATATCCCACATAAGGATAGGATTGATGGCGGTTAAGTCCCCGGATTTTTAATTTGCGCCCATTCAGATAATAACCGTTCTTGCGGAATTCAGAGACGCGGAATCCGATTCTTGTATGATAGGTATCCAATTTGCGATCATCTTCCCACAACACAAGTTCCAAATCGTACAATCGCGGGCGAATCACATCCCAGAGAAAGACCCCCTGTGCTTTGATGCGGGTTTGCACACTATCTTCGACCTGTGACACCGTTTCCTCGCCCTGGCCGACAATGTGTCCGGATGAATCAAGGACCGTTGTCTGCACACGATAGGAAGCTGCCGGATTCGTTGTCCTTATGACGAATTCAGTCTCGACCGTTGCCTCTGTCTGAAAATCCCTCAGTCGCTGTCCCAATGGGCGGCCATCATGATTCGCTCCCGGAAGTTCCACATCTTCTCCTACTAACGGTTTCACAAACACCTCATCCAGATAAGAGGCATCCCGGATAATCAGTTCCACTTCCCGGTAGATGCCACCATATGTCAGATAATCAATCACAAATCCAAACGGAGGAATGTTCTGGCTTTCACGACTATCCACCCGGACTACCAGCCAGTTGTCCTGATCAAATTTTAAATGATCCGTCAATTCCACTTCAAATGCCGTATACCCACAGTGATGTTCTCCCAGCTGCTCTCCGTTCAGAAACACCGTGGCCCCGTGAGCAATACCACAGAACTTAATAAAAACTCTCTTTCCCTTCCAATCCGGATCTGCATGGAGAATCCGCGCATAGCCACTCACCATCTCATAGGTGCTCTCATCAAAATAGTGAAAAGGAGTCGTTGTCACTGTGTGAGGGATTCTCACCTTTTCCAGCTTTCCAATTACCTCTCCGTTTTTGAGATCCTCTGAATACTCCTTTGTAAAAAGCCACTCATTGTTCATTGCAATTGTTTCCAACATTGTTTCGTCCTCCTTCTTATTTCTGTCCTTCTTTTTCTTGTAATTGCTCCGAAATCTCGATTAATTTTTCATCCGTGAGAATATATTTTTTGCGGAACCAAAAAATCGCTGCCACCAGACCGATCATCGGCAAAATGGTCATCGTCATCCTCAGCCCAATGCGGGAGGATGCCACGACATCTTTTGAAAAATCAATGGTCTTTTCCGCCTCTGTTGTGTCTCCGGAGCGGAGCGAAAACAGATTCAGACTGATCGATGCGACAAATGCAGCAATCCCCGATGACAGTTTGACAACAAAGGTCTGCATCGAAAAAATCACGGATTCATCCCGCCGGTTGTTTTTCAATTGGCCGTAATCCACGGTATTGGCAAGAAACACGGTCGTCAACACCTGCAGCATTCCATTCGCCGCAAAGATGAAAAAAGCGGGAATAAATAAAATATATACCTGTTTCATATTTGTAAAAGCGATTCCAAACAGCGATGCATACCCAACAACCGCCATAACAAGACAGGTATAGAACACCTGTATGCTATTTATAAACTTTCGCAGGACCGGATAAAATAACATCATTGCGATAATCTGAA
>ONNE01000200.1 GCA_900319095.1 uncultured Eubacteriales bacterium
TCTTAAAATCATCATTATCTGCAAAAATGTGATAGCCCTCCGCTATGGATAGTCCGTTGCTGGCACTGATTAGCACGGCATCCGCTTCCCGGATCCAATTGACCGCCTCTGTAATTTCCGTTAATATTCTCCCCATATCTGATTTATCCATCCTTTTGAAGTTTTGTTCGATTTTCCTTGATACACTGTATTGAATTTATTATACTGTAAATATATTTAATAATGAAGAACACAATTTCAGAAATCGTATGTTTCCATACAGTTTCTGAAAAGTGTAAATCATTAGCTATAAAAGGAGAATTCGATGGAGAAAAAAACCGACCGAAGAACGCTATATACAAAGGGAGTTGTTAAAGACGCATTCATTGCACTGATAAGGAATACCCCTTATGACAAAATCAATGTCACGGCACTATGCAGGGACGCGGAGATTTCCCGTGCGACCTTTTACCTTCATTTTGACAATGTAGATGATGTATTGGATCAAGTAATAGATGACGCCCTTCTTTTTTCAGATGAGACCTCTGGAACTCTACTTGATATGATATGGGGCTTTAGTACGGAAGATATCTGTAATGCAGATACGCTCAGGCAAAACGAAAATCTTCTTCCTGCCTGCCAAAGAATTGCGAACTCCGACCGCTACCATGCTTTATTCATGGACTCCCTTGTAAGTTCTCACATTATTCAAAGAATCTGGCAGCATAAAAGAGACTCAGTCGTGCCGGTACTAATGAAACGATCTGGTTTATCCAAAGACGATGCAGAACTGCTTTTTCGTTTTATGTTATATGGCACATTTGCTGTAAATACAAGCCTTGGATGGAAGAAGGACGACAGGTGGTTTCATACACAAAATCTACTGAACCGTTTTATAAATGGAGGAATAAAAGAAATATAGTATTTGCAAAAGTTTCTCACAAAACCATACGTATGAGTGCAACATGCACCCATACGATTTTTAGAATATTCCTTTAATTATCATTCGAATAAACTATAGAAGTTGTGTGAAAACCATTTCATCTGACACTGCCAGATACGCACTTTGTTCGACAGGGTCGAAAAAGTGCATCCGGTTAGTGGGAAAATGTCTCCGCTTCGCTCCGGTCGTCGCAAAACAGACGTCCACCGGACGTCTTGCGACCCTAAAACCCCTGAAAATCATAAAATTATGTCTTGGGTGCATGGTGGATGCAAAAATCGGGGTTTTGGGTGCAACAGTGCACCCAAGTCATTTTCCTAAAATTTCTACCGTCTCAGATAGGTGCAACCTTGCATCCAAAACGTGGAATTGTGCACCTAAATCATTTTTTATAACCCTCGAATATAGCCAACTTGTTATTACGCTTTTCCATTTTGTTTTATTTTGCTTTTCCATTTTTCTTTAAAGGCATTCCATCTCCGTGATTCTCTGACAAACTTATAAGAAACATCTTCGCAGAATTGCTCAAACAGGTTACAAGATATTTTTTCTACAAATTTTGAATCCGTTTCCTTAAATGTCATATGTTCATACAGGCCCGACTTTGCAAAGTCGGTCAAGCTATCTGTATGTGATAACAACAAATCCATGATATCCAAAACCTGCTCCGCATCTTCCATGGCAACAAAAAAATCTAATTTACCTGAAATCCTGTGATATTCCCCCATTTCAAACAGTTCAGAAAGGTCACTTTCCTTTTCAATTATCATTCCGGCTTTTTTATAATCCTCTGTTTTCATTGCTACCATATAAATCTCATGCATAGCTGCACTCATGATTTGATATTCTGAAAACAATGTTTCCTCCAATGCCTTATATGCCTCATTATACCTTCCTGTCTCACAATAAATCGTCGCAAGCTTCCTCTTTCTCTCCGGATTCTGAATCGAAAAGAACTTCAGGCACTCTTCGGCATTTCCGTATTGCTCATGGCGTAGAAAAAATCCAAACAGACAATCTGCCGCCCTCAGTCTTGTTGCCTCATCTTTACTCGACAAAAGATTCTCATACGACTTTCGGATCCACTCACCATATTCTTTTGAACCATCATTGTCTTGTATAAGGCATCTGGCGTCCAACATGGCTGCAAGCGACAAAATCAGTGTGTCAGCATTAGGATATTCTCTTATTATATCAGTTATCTGATGAAATACCACTTCAATGGTCTCCTTATCAAACATTTCATCTATTTCTTTTATGACATTTGATACCTCGACATCAGAAAGTTCCTCTTTGAATGAAAGTAACTCATCTAATGATATATCGAGCAGTCTTGCTATCGGAGCCAGTAATGCTATGTCCGGAGAGGAAGCCCCACTTTCCCACTTGTTGACGGCAGGTGCTGTAACACCAAGCCTGTTTGCCATTTCCTCTTGTGTCATATGCTTTTCTTTTCTGTATTTCCTAATGACCTCATTAATCTTCATAAACAGCCTCCTCATTCTATTTTGCAATGAATATACTACATATCCAATTATATCTTACATAAGTATATCATACCATTGAACACATTTTAACTTCTGTTTTATTTTTTTAACCATTGTTCAACTTTTTATAACTTCACCATCATATGGTGGTAAAACTACCCATTGTCCACACTCCCCGTGTTTCACTTTATCTTCCTGCCCTGTTATGATATTTATGTCGAACAAAACCCAAGATTTTTTATCCGACATCATTTCAGAGAAAGGGGCTGGTATCATGCGAAAAACTGAATATAACGCATCATCCTTCAGCCCCAACATCTCTATACCCGTTGGAATTACTGACAAACCCTCGATTTTCAGATTGCAAGATCTATTAAGATGTGCTAAACTATTAGGTGTTAGCGAGTATGAGTTCTCTGATAACAAGACAATGAGACAGATAAATCAGGAACTTATGGAGCACATCCTGACAGAGGTACATCCATATAAGATATACCAGTCAGGTAAAGAAGGTAGGTGGTTCACCTATATCCACGATCCATCGCGTCCAAGAAACCGTAAGCTCATAAAACGCACCTCCTACGAGGCTATATGTGAAACTCTTGTCGAGCATTACCGCAAGAAATTGCATATGGATATGAAAATGCGTGAGCTTTTCGATGACTGGGCAATATTCAGACGTGATGAAACCTCAGCAAAGGCAGGCACTGTCAGAAAAGATGTTGGTATGTGGAGAACACACATTCAAAAGGTCATGGTAGACAGAAAGCAGCTTGGCAACTACAAAGTATGTGACATCACACCCGGACTTCTGTACAGCTTCTTTAGAGCCATCACAAAAGACAGAGAACTTACAAGGCAGATGGTAAACAATATCCGTGGAGTTCTCTCAGGCATGATGAGCTATGCAGTAGAGCGAGGCATCATACAGGCAAATCCTGTAAGGGATGTTGATATCAGCAGACTTTCCTATAAGCCTGTACCGGATAAAAGCGATGATGTATTCTCATCAGATGAAGCAGAAAAACTGCTCATGTATTTGGAGAATATCACCGATGAGCCATATGCATTGGCGATAAGGCTTGACTTCAATCTCTTTATCCGTGTAGGCGAACTGACAGGGCTTATGTGGGATAATGTGGATCTCGACAAGAGAGAGGTCTATATCTGTCATCAGGTAACATACGAACCAGATCTCAAGGATGACCTTACCTTTACCAGTAAAAAGCAGGTAATGGAAAGATATCTAAAAGGTTGTACTTCACAAGGGTACAGGCGGGAGTATCTCACCGACGAAGCGGTTGAGATACTAAAACTTGCGAAAAAGCTTAATCCCGATGGTGAATTCGTATTCATGCCGAACCAAAAACCTATGCTCACACTCACTTTTAACAAACGGCTGAGAAAATATTGCAGAGAAGCCGGTGTGCCATATCGAAGCAGCCACAAGATAAGATTCTATGCTGCATCTACAGCTTACGACGGACAAAATCTTGTAACGATTAGCCGAATGATGGGGCACAGCCAGACAAGCACAACTCTGCACTATCTGAGAAATGTTGACAGAAACGAGGACTTCTCAGAGGTATTCAGCAAGCTCGGTCGGAGAAACAACCGCTAAGATTTCATACACCTCATGCATACCA
>ONNE01000004.1 GCA_900319095.1 uncultured Eubacteriales bacterium
CCAGTGGCACGCGGTAAGCACGGACCGAGCCGAAGGCGAGACTTCGAACCGTTCGAGTCCGACTGGACTCGAACAAAAAAATACCATCGGGCAAATGCTCGATGGTATTTTTTTATATGACGTACGTGAGAGGATTCGAACCCCCGACACCTTGGTCCGTAGCCAAGTGCTCTATCCAGCTGAGCTACACGTACAACGCAATAAATATAATAACAATTTTTTTTATATATGTCAAGGATTATTTTCAAAAACTTTCTTTGCATAATCCTTAATCGCTTGAAAACTCTCTTTACTGATAACGTGTTCAATGCGGCACGCATCATTTTCTGCTGTTTTTTCATCGACTCCCAAAGCAGTCAGACACTGTGTCAATGTATTGTGGCGCTCATAGATCATTTCAGCGATCTCCTTGCCGGAGTCCGTCAGATAAATATAACCGGCATCTGTGACGGTGATATGACCTTTCTCGCGCAAATTTTTCATAGCAACGCTCACACTTGATTTTTTAAAATCAAGTTCTGTTGCGATATCGACTGAGCGGACAACCGGAAGCCTTTTGCTAAGCATAAGAATCGTTTCCAGATAGTTTTCAGCAGACTCATTTGATTTAATCGTCATGGTTTTCCTCCATTAATCGAAAAATGATCGGATGTTCAGATCTCTTTGTTTCATCCCTTTATTTTATCCGTATCTTCAGTATACCATTATTTATGCTTTTAAGCAAAGAAAATTTTGCAATACCGGTGTCTTTATGATAAATTAAAAGAAACAAAAACAAATGGTTAGATGGGGATGTATATGATAAAAATAAAAATTTGCGGAATCACGCAAGAGAGAGAAATCACCTGTCTGAACGAAACCGGAGTAGATTATGCAGGTTTTGTGATGGGGTATCCTAAAAGCAAAAGAAACATTTCACTGGAGAGGGCATCGCAGCTGCTCGCCTTATTGAGCCCGGATATCCGGTCGGTGGCAGTTATGGTGAATCCGGACAGGGAACAATTGATAAAAGTTGCACAGGCGGGATTTGATCTGGTACAAATTCATGGGAATCAATCGGATGGGTGGTTAGGAGAAATTCCGATTCCGGTACTCAAGGCATTGCAGGTGAGTGAACAAAAAGATCTGTCAAAGTATGAAACGAATGAAAACATCCGGGGCTATGTCTTTGATGCGCAGGTGCCGGGAAGTGGCAAGGCATTTGACTGGGATTTGCTAAAGGCTCTTCCCCGGACGGAAAAGACGACGCTTCTGGCAGGTGGACTGAATCCGGAAAACATCGTGGAAGCTCTTGAATCCACGAACGTGGATGGGGTGGATGCCAGCTCTGGAGTTGAGAGAGAGAATGGATGTGGAAAAGATGAGGACAAGATAAGAGAATTTGTTCGGCTGATCCGGGAATGGGAGGAGGGAGTGTCGTGAAAATTATCCTTCGTTTACTGGCGGGAATACTGATCTTTGGTGTGGCCAACGGCAATTCTCTTCGGGTTTTGACCGGACACACAATCTGGCTTGTGCCCGCTGTCCTATTGAGCATTGTCATCCAGATCATTCCCTCCTATGCAAACCGGAAGCTGAAGACCAGACGTCTTCGGTTCTTGGCGGACGGGAGCGAATTGCTGCATATTTTTCTGATTTCAACAAGCATTTCCGTGATCTATCAGGTGGCGGGATGGATTGGTCTTCTTCCGCTAAAAAGTCTCACGGAGGACTGGCGCTTTTGGTTATTGAGCGGTGGGATCTGCATCCTGACAGAGGCAGTTACCTTTTGGAATGGAATTCTTCGCATTTATGTGTTATCGGAACAATTAGGGATAAAGTGGCTTGTGATTGGTGCCATTTGCGGCATGATACCGGTGATTCATTTGTTGGTACTGATTCTTTTGATTCAAAAAGTTGAGTCCGAGATTATGGTCGAGAATACAAAATGGATTGAAAATGAAGAGAGAGAGCAGCAAAAGATCTGTCAGACAAAATATCCGCTGCTGCTCGTTCATGGTGTTTTCTTTCGGGACTCAGCGCTTCTCAACTACTGGGGCAGGATACCGGGAGAGCTTGAGAAGAATGGTGCGACAATTTATTATGGAAATCATGGCTCAGCGTCTTCCGTCCCGGACAGTGCGAAAGAGCTGGACAAAAGAATCCGGGAGATCGTACAGCAGACCGGCTGCGGCAAGGTAAACATTATCGCTCATTCCAAGGGTGGGCTGGATTGCCGTTATGCGATGGCAGAGCTGGGAACCGGGAAATTTGTGGCATCCCTGACAACGATCAATACACCGCACAGAGGCTGTCAGTTTGCAGATTATCTGCTGGATAAAATACCGGATGGTCAGCAGAAGAAAATTGCGGATGCCTATAACCATGCACTTCACAAGCTGGGGGACACCGACCCGGATTTTATGGCGGCAGTTACCGATCTGACTGAGAGCGGATGTCAAAAACTGCAGGAGCATCTCTATGATGGAGATGAGGTGTACTCACAGAGCGTGGGCTCGTGTCTGAAACATCCGGCAGGAGGGCGGTTTCCATTGAATCTGTCCTATCTGCTTGTGAAATATTTTGACGGAGAAAACGACGGCCTTGTGGGAGAGGAATCCTTTGCATGGGGACAGAAGTACCAACTGATCCGGGCGAGGGGAAGAAGAGGAATTTCACACGGTGACATGATTGATCTGAACCGGGAGAATTTTCGGGGATTTGATGTCAGAGAATTTTATGTTCAATTAGTTAAGGATTTAAAAGAAAAGGGCCTTTGAGACAGGCAGAAAAGTTACTCAAAAGAGCGAGAGTTCTTGACAATATAAATAGAATCATGTATCATTGACATGGTTCTATTTATATTTATTTTATATTTATAAAATTGGAGGTTGACATGAAAGAGAAGAAGAGTTTAAAGGTGCTTGGTCTGTTTTTTGCCATGGCATTCAGTGTTTTGATTGCAGCTGCAACAACCAGTAAAGCGGCTGATTGGAATGCAAGCTTGAAGCAGAGCGATGCACAGACAGATTCCGTTACGTTGACATGGAATGCCTATTTGGGTGCTGACAACTATTCGATTGAGCTCAGTGAAGATGGAAACACCTGGATAAATCCGTCATCGGCAACATGGACATCAGAGACGACGGATAAGGTCAGCTCTCTCAGTGCAGGATGTACGTATTATGCACGTGTAGTAGCATATAAAGGTTCTTATTACAGCTCACAGAGACAAGCAATTGTAACCAGTGAGTCAATTACAGTGGGCACTCTGCCAAGTGTCGCTGATGTTGAGGATCTGAAACAGACAGGGGCGACGAACGACAGTATTACGATGACATGGAGTCCGGTTGCCAATGCGACGAGCTACACGGTATATCTCTATAACGCATACAATGATTATGTAAAAATCAATGACACAACCGATACAACCTACACAGTGACCGGTTTGACACCATCGGGAGCATGGGAGTATTTCATCATTGCCAATCAGCAGACACAGGCCGGATTTACCGGAACAAGCAGCAAATATGTAGCCAAGAAGATGAAGACACTTCCGAGTCAGGCACCGACTCCGGCCATCACAAACTTCTATAGTTCCATCAGCGTGGCATATTTTGGCTGGAACTATGTGACCAATGCAGACGGATATCAGTTCCAGTTGTATACGTATAACAACAAGAAAATCTCTGACAGCACGACTACGGGAAGTTCCCTTCGCATCTCTCCGATCAAGAGAAATGTATTCAGTAAATATCGCGTGAGAGCATATATTGAAGTGAACGGACAGAAATTGTATGGCGCATGGTCACCATATGCATGGTATGCTTCGTCTAATAATATTAAAGTAACACGCTCGGCTAACCGCAAGAAAATCACTTTGAAGTGGAGCAAAATCAAGGGTGCGACCGGATATAAAGTATATCTTTCTACAAAATCTGGAAGTGGCTACAAAAAAGTTAAGACGCTCAGCTCGAAGAAGACAAAATGTACCATCACAAAGATTGGAAAGAAAAAAATAAGCACCAAAAAGAAATATTATATTCGTCTTGAGTACACGAGAAAAGTTGGCAAGAAGACGATTTCCAGTCCGGTTCGGGGAGAGGGATCCATTGGATACTAATCCATTGGAGATTCATCCAAATAAAAAATGAATCCATGCACGCATCTTATTCCATGCCAGGGATGAGGTGCGTGTTTTCTTGTGTCATTGTGATGGCTGAAAAGTCAGTTGAGAAAAAAATGCAACAAAAGTATTGACTTTTTTTGTTCTGACGTGTAAAATAAGCACCGAGTTTTGATTTGGGCTATGAGCCGTAAATCAATTTTTATTTTGCGCAGGGGTTAGATAAAACAAACTAAAGTTAAATGCAGTTATCTAAAAGTAGCGATGTTAAACATTGGTTTGGTGGTTCGTTCGACAAATAGGTATATCAAACTCCGTGAAAGAGGGAAAACATATGTTTAAGAAAAAAACAATAAAAAGATATTCGCTCATGCTGATGGCGGCAGTTGTCTTGATGTTTGCCCTTCCGGTTGTATCTTTGGCGGAAGGCGGGGAGTATCTTGCGACGTGGAAAGAGTACAGCGAGGCGAACGGCAAGGAGAATCCTACATGGAATGATGTGGCAGATGCGATGGATCTGGTGTTTGAGAGCGCAAAAGAGATTTACCGGGCCGGAGACAGCGATGGAGCCTACAATGCGGTAAATGCCGGATATTATGGCTATTATGAGACGACCGGTTTCGAGAGAACGGCAATGGGATATATTGCCGGAAGCCGCAAAACAGAGGTGGAGCTTCAGTTTGCTACCTGTAAGGCGGTCACAAAAAATGGCGGATCGGTAGATGAATTTGATCAAGAGGTAGCAAAACTACAGGACATGATTCGGACCGATGCGAATATACTGGATGGCACCAGTGATTCAAATGATGAGGGAAGCGGTGGCGGACGCTCTGCAGCGGTTGCTGCATTTGTCGCCTGCTTTACCATTATTCTGCGAGAGGGATTTGAAGCGATTCTGGTAGTCGGTGCGATCATTGCATATCTGTTGAAGTCCGGCAACAAGACCAGCACAAAACCGGTCTATATCGGAGCAATTCTGGGTGTTGTTCTTAGCTTTATATCAGCCTGGCTGTTGAATTTGCTGAAGCTGTCCAACAGCGCTTCGCAGGAAGTGATTGAAGGTGTGACGGCCCTGATCGCTGTGGTCGTTCTGTACTGGGTCAGCAACTGGATGGTGTCGAAGTCTGAATCTGAGGCATGGAGTGCCTATATAAAGAGCAAGGTGGCAAGTTCTACCGAAAAAGGAAGTTCGTTTGCGCTTGCATTTACCGCTTTTCTCGCGGTGTTCCGCGAGGGGGCAGAGGTGATTCTGTTCTATCAGCCGATGCTTGCCGGCGATCATATCAATATGGTATGGCTTGGATTTGGTGTGGGTTGTGTGTGTCTGGTCTTTGTCTATCTCGCAATTCGTTTTGCGAGCCTGCGGATTCCGTTGAAGCCATTTTTCCTGGGCACCAGTATTTTGATGTTTATTATGTCAATTGCATTCCTTGGTTCGGGTATCAAGGAGCTGATTGAGGGAAATGTATTTACGATGTGGACTCCGTCGTGGGCAGCATGGATTCCTTCAAATTCTGTCTTGGAAGTTCTGGGCATTTATCCGTGTGGACAAACGCTCATTGCCCAGCTGATTCTGTTGGTGGTCACGATTGTTGTATTTGTGGCCCAGCTGAACAGAAACAAAAAAATACGTCAAGAGTTAGCAAATGAAAATGCTGATTCTAAATAAATTTTCTTAATTTCATAACAATAAGGAGGGTAAACATGAAAAAAAGAAAACTTTTATCATTGGTAGCTGTTGCGGCAGTTGCAACACTTATGTTCACAGGATGTGGCAGCAGTGATTCTGGAAGCACAAGCAGTAATGACAATAAGTCGGCAACTGAGTCGAACACAGATGCAGGTGAGGAGAAATCAGATGACGGAGCAGCTGCTCCGGGTGAGTCAGCCGGATTCACAGAGTATCCGATCTTCGAGGATAAAGAAGTGGGATTCTTGAATGTATCTGCTGTTTATTTCCAGCCGGTTCCGATGTCAAACGGAAATGAGAACACCGATAAGTTTGATATTCATCTTGAGGCAGACATTTCTGCGTTGGATAATAAACTTGGATTTGGTAAAGGTGATTGGGTTCCGTATTTGACTGTGGACTACAAGATCACCGGTTCCGATGACAAAGTGGCAGCTGAGGGAACCTTCATGGAGATGAGTGCATCGGATGGTCCTCACTACGGTGCCAATATCGCATTGAAGAAGGCAGATACTTACAAGGTTGAGTTTACGATTCACAGTCCGGAAGAAAATGGATATCTTCTTCACACAGATTCCGAGACCGGTCCTGGCGGATCCTTTGATGACTACTTCAAAGATGGCAACCTCAAGGTTGAATTTGAGGGATGGGATTATACACCACAGGAGTGGTAAGAAAAAAGAAATAAAAGAGAGTAAAGTATGCGGAATACCTTATGGAGAAGGTGTTCCGCTACTTGTACGTGTATAATTTCTTAGTGATACTGGAGGAAAATGGTATGCTAAAGTATTTGATTCAGACAACAGAAGATTTGGTTGTGTTGGCAATTCTGATTGGGATCACTCTCTCTTATGTGCGATTGGAAGTCAAAAATAAGATTGTCAAATGGATTCCGATTGCGGGAATCGGAGCAGGAGTGATCGCATCAATTGTCATGGCAATCCTGAAGAATACGACGCGGTGGATTGATACGGGAATGTGGAATCTTGGGATTTTTTGCGTGTCAATTGTCATGGCGGTGAGCTGGATTGTTCTCTCAATTTTGTATTTTAAGAAATCTCAGGGACGTATCGGTGAGTGGATCGCAGGTGTGAGCTCTGCCCTTCTCATGGCAACGTATATCTTTTATCGCCTGCCGGATGTTCTTGCGTATCCCTACATATTTTCACTGACAGAGGACTCTTTATTGTCCACAAGTTATTTATATACTCTGATTGGTTATGCATTGGGAATTGTCTTGATGGTCGTTGTGGGCATCGCATTGTATAAGACCGGTCTGCGTTCGAACCGGGGGATTCGAATCGTCCTTTTGGATGCTGTGATTGTCATCAATGCCATTCAGCAGGTGACGACAGCGCTACAGGTCATGCTGGCAAAACGACTCATAAAATCGAACCATAATTTATTTGTGATTGCGAAATTTTCATCCAATTATAGTGATGTTTTTATATATGGCACCATGCTGTTGAGTGTTGTGCTGGCACTGGTATTGATCATTCGGAGCTTTCGTGTGAATGAGCCATACAAGAATCCGGCAGAGCATCGAAAGATTCTGGCAAAATGGAAGAAAAACAAGAGGTGGGCTGTTGTGGTCATGGTATGTCTGTTGTTGTCCGTTCTGAATCTGACAGTCGTTAAGGCCATAGACAGCAAGGAGATCGAGCTCTCTCCGGTGGAAGAAGCAGCGATTGATGGAGAAAATATTTATGTCCCGTTTGAACAGGTGGAGGATGGACATCTGCACCGTTTTGGATATACCACAGAAAATGGCACACAGATTCGGTTCATCGTGATTCAAAAACCGAACTCGTCGTCCTATGGGATCGGTCTGGATGCCTGTGATATTTGTGGAGAGACGGGGTATTATGAAAAGGATGGTCAGGTTGTATGTAAGCTCTGTGATGTGGTGATGAATATTAACACCATTGGATTCAAGGGCGGATGCAATCCAATTGTGATTGACTATCACATTGATAATGGAAAGATCGTCGTCCCGATTGCCGGTCTTTTGGAACATGAGGATGAGTTTAAGTAAGGAGGCAGTTTATGTTTTTGAGAATGATCCGGGGAGCTTTGTTCAGGCAGTGGAAGAAAATGATCATGATTGCCTTTACGATTGCTCTGGGGGCATCTCTTGCGACAGCGATGCTCAGTGTGATGCTGGATGTGGGAGATAAAGTAAATCAGGAACTAAAAACATATGGCGCGAATATTACGGTCGTGCCAAAAGAGGCATCGGTCATTGATGAACTCTATGATGTTGAGGGGGCTTCGACATCAGGAGCGTACCTCAAGGAAGATGAATTGGGAAAGATCAAAACAATTTTTTGGGCATTTAACATCGTTGACTATACCCCTTTTATTCGTGCGACCGGGACACTGGCGGATGGCAGCAGCGCAACGGTTGTGGGAAGCTGGTTCAATCACCATATGGAACTCCCGACCGGTGAGACATTGGATACCGGAATCACAAGTCTTCGGAGTTGGTGGGAGATCACAGAGGGAAAATGGATGGATGAGCAGGTATCCGGTCATGCCAATGAGGCAATGGTAGGCGCTGCGCTGGCAGAAAAAGAAAACATTCATGCCGGGGATACGCTGCAAATAAAGGGCGAAAAAAATGAGGTCGATTTTACCGTAGTCGGCATTTTTGATGCGGGTGGTGACGAGGATGAGCAGATTTTTACGAGCCTGGCTTCCTCCCAGAGGCTTTCGGGCTTAGATGGATGGATTGACAGCATTGAGGTCAGTGCGCTCACGACACCGGACAATGAACTGGCACAAAAAGCGGCAAAAGATCCGAGCTCGCTGACTGTGAGCCAGTATGAGACGTGGTACTGTACCGCATACGTCAGCTCGATCTGTTATCAGATTCAGGAAGTGATTACCGATTCCGTGGCATCACCGGTGCGCCAGGTCGCTGAATCCGAGGGCTCTATTCTTGAAAAGACGCAATTGCTCATGGTAATGATTACCATTTTGAGCCTGATCGGATCAGCGCTCGGCATCTGCAATCTTGTGACGGCAAGCGTGATGGAGCGAAGCAATGAAATCGGTCTGCTCAAGGCGATTGGCTCGCAAAACAATTCCATTACCGCTCTCGTTCTGACAGAGATTGTGATCACTGCGGTTGTAGGGGGAATGATCGGATTTTTTGTCGGCTTTGGATTCTCACAGATCATCGGGCATACCGTATTCTCCTCTTCTATCACAATGAGACCAATGGTCATACCGATCGTCGCTCTTTTAGTGATTGCTGTCACTCTTTTGGGAAGCATACCGGCTATCCGTATGCTCCTTCGCCTTCGACCGGCAGAGGTCTTACATGGCAGATAAAAAATGTGGTTGTTGGATAAAACAGAAAGATTAGGTTAAGGAGAATATCATGAAAAGAAGAAAAATGTATTTTCGCATGATTACTGCCTCGCTTATGAGAAGGCGCTCGCGCATGCTGGTGGCACTGCTCGCCATTGCGATCGGAGCTACCATTTTGTCCGGCCTTGTGACGATTTATTATGATGTGCCAAGGCAGATGGGAGCACAGTTTCGAAACTATGGGGCAAATATGATTCTGACTGCATCCGATGAAAAATTCACGGCAGCGGACATGGAGAGTGCGGTGGGATATATTGAAAAAAATGCGCTGGTGGGTGCTGCTCCGTTTAAATATGAGTCCGTTCAGATCCATGAGAGACCGATCATGGCTGCGGGGACGAATCTCGCACAGGTACAGATCACAAGTCCTTATTGGCAGGTGTCCGGTGAGTGGCCGGAATCGACCGGTCAGATTCTTGTGGGGACTCAGGTGGCAGAGACGTTTCGCTTGAAAGTCGGAGATACGGTGGCTGCTGCCATTGGAGAGAATGAGATGGATTTTGAGGTGACAGGGATTCTGGACACCGGTGGCTCGGAAGAAGAATATGTATATATGAATCTGGAGGATCTGGAAGCTCTTAGCGGAGTCAGTGATCATCTGGATGTGGCAGAGGTCAGTGTGTCGGCAAGTGCGCAGGAACTGTCAGATTATGTAGAGACAATTAACGAAAAAGTACCATCGGTCAGCGCAAAGCTCGTAAAGAGACTGGCGCAGTCCGAGACAACCGTCCTTGGGAAATTAGAGGCTCTCGTTCTTTTGGTGACGGTCGTTGTTCTGGCCCTGACGATGATCTGTGTGGCGACGACGATGACGGCTGTTGTCACCGAGAGAAGAAAAGAAATCGGTCTTCGAAAAGCCCTGGGAGCTTCGAATACCAGTATCATCACAGAGTTTATGGGCGAAGGTTTGATGTTGGGGGGAATTGGTGGTATAATTGGTTCCGTTCTCGGATTTTTATTCGCTCAATTTGTGAGTGTGAACGTCTTTAACAGTTCCAGTTCCCTTTTGCCGGCCCTGATTCCGATCACGGTGATTGTCTCCATTGTGGTGACCGGACTCGCATGTCTGTTTCCGGTTCGGAGTGCAACGGATGTCGATCCGGCATTAGTATTAAAAGGTGAGTAAAAAAGGAGGACGCTATGAGCTTATTAGAGTTAAAAAATGTTTCAAAAATATATGGGGATCTGCATGCGCTGGATGATGTGAGCCTGAAAGTGGAAAAGGGAGAGTGGGTTGCCATCATGGGGCCATCCGGATCCGGGAAAAGTACCATGATGAATATCATTGGCTGCATGGACAAACCGACCAAAGGGGAAGTTCTCCTGGATGGCGTGGACATAGCCAAAGAGAGCGCCAAAAATCTCACGAACATCCGAAGGGACAAGATCGGACTGATTTTTCAGCAATTTCATCTGGTTAATTATCTGACGGCACTGGAGAATGTGATGGTGGCGCAGTACTACCACAGCGTTCCGGATGAAAAAGAGGCACTGGAGGCACTGGACCGCGTGGGATTGGCAGATCGAGCCAAGCATCTTCCCAGTCAGCTGTCCGGTGGAGAGCAGCAGCGCGTCTGTGTGGCGAGGGCGCTGATCAATTATCCGGAAATCATTCTGGCCGATGAGCCGACCGGAAATCTGGATGAGGCAAATGAAGAGATTGTGGTCGAGCTGTTTCGCAAATTGCATGAGGATGGGACAACACTGATCGTGGTAACGCATGATCCGGAAGTGGCAGAAGTGGCGCAGAGGACACTGGTGCTGCGCAACGGGAAACTGGCACATGAGACGATCAATGAGAATTTTACCGGACATATAAAATTTGATTAAAAAACGGAGGAAAGAATATGCTAAAAAAATATTTCGTGCTCAGTATGATGACGCTGGTTTCGGCCGTTCTGTTCACCGGATGCGGTGGAGATGCTTCCTACAAAGATGGTACCTATGAGGGGAAAAGCGAGGTCAGGGAAGGAATTTCAGAAGATGGCTCAGGGGAAGAGGGAGATGAGGCCGGAAACGGATATGGCGTTGTTAAAATCACGGTCAAAGATGGTGTGATTGCAGACTGTGAGTATCAGACCTTTGAGACGGACGGGACACTCAAGGATTCTGAATACGGAAAAAAGCAGGGAAATGTGGCGAATAAAGACTTTTATAACAAAGCGCAAAAAGCGGTAGCTGCCTGCGATGAGTATGCCAGTCAGCTGGTGGCATCCGGACGGTTGAGTGATGTGGATGCAATCTCGGGTGCGACGATTAACTATGAGGAATTTCAAGAAGCAGTAGAAAACGCATTAGAGAAGGCAAAAGAATGAGAATCTGTAAGCATATAGCAGTGATAACCGTGTCGTTGTTTTTGCTCCTGGGAATTCCCTTTTTGCAGACCGATACTGCCAGGAGATGGCTGGGCGAAAAGACAGATGCCACATCCGGTGCGTCTACGGTGATCGATCAGCCGTCCGGAAATTATTTTGTGATGATCAATCGGGACAAACACAGGGATCTGGAAAAATTAGACACATGGATTGACTTTTTTGAGGGAAAAGAGATTTCATGGATTTTTGAGGACATTACCTGTACGGTTGCCAGGGGAGATGCATCGGGTCAGTTGATGGCACAGAGCTTTCAATCGCGTCTTCCCGAAAATCAGATGAAAATAAAAGAGGAAGATCCGACCCTTATGCTGTCAAAGGCAGAATATGGGAAGTTTGATATTCTGATAGTTTCAGCGGAAATGGCAGAGCTTTACCGGGCTCAGACCCTGAGGGAAAAACAAGCGGTTCAGTGGATTGAAATCAGAGGAGAAAAACATGAGACGGTTTAATGCGATTTTGAGTATGATGATCCTGTTGTTGTTCCTGATGCACAGCATCGTGGGAGCCTTTCAGCTCAGCGGTCTGATGCCGGGCGGAAGTACGGTTCTTCGTGTGCTTTCCTGGGTCATGACAGGGTTGATCCTGGTTCATGCGGTCATTGGAATAAAATTCATGATAGAAGCTCTGTTGACAGCAAAAAAAACCAAAGCACCGTATTTGAAAGAAAATTTATTGTTTTGGACTAAATCTGTGAGCGGACTTGCGATTATGTTGTTTCTTTTGTCGCACATTCTCATTTTTGTCGGGAGGCAGAACGGTGTCTTCCGACTGAATTATTTTGGCGGATTCCAATTGGCGACCCAGATTTTACTTGTGCTGTCCATAGCGACTCATGTGATTGCCAACGTGAAGCCGCTTATGATTTCTTTTGGAATCAAGAGTTTAAAGCCGTATGCAAAAGATATTCTGTTTGTATTATCGGTTGTACTGTTTTTGGCGGGTGTATCATTTGTCATTTATTATTTGCGATGGAATGTTTTTTAGCGGACAGGAGGCTTGTAGTGAATCCAGTACAGATTATCGGGGCGGGACTTGCGGGATTGTCGGCCGCCATTCATCTGGCGCAAGAGGGAATCCCCTGCCATCTCATATCGCCCCAGC
The DNA here is from genome assembly GCA_900319095.1 of uncultured Eubacteriales bacterium. Taxonomy (GTDB): domain Bacteria; phylum Bacillota; class Clostridia; order Lachnospirales; family Lachnospiraceae; genus Eubacterium_F. The sequence continues at coordinate 12,647 of ONNE01000004.1, forward strand.
CATCGGAGAGAGCACAGTCGGTTCTTGCCGAGGGGGGGATCAATGCCGTTCTGAATACAATGGGTGAGGCAGATGAAATTCAAAATCATTTTGAGGACACCATCCGGGGCGGCTGTTATCTTGCCGATGAAAAGGCAGTTCTGGGGCTGGTAAAGGAAGCGCCTCAAATCGTGCGCTGGCTTCGGAATCTTCTGGTCCCGTTCAACCTCGAAGGGGGAGAAATTGTCCAGAGAAACTTTGGTGGACAGAAAAAAAAGAGAACGGCCTATGCAAAGAGCAGTACGGGAAAAGTACTGATGACGGCGCTCATTGATGAAGCGAGAAAATACGAAGCTGCGGGATTGATCACAAGATATTCTCACCACGAATTGACGGAATTGATTCTGTCGGAGCGACAGGAATGTGAGGGAGTGATCATACGGGACCGGTATCGGAATGAATATCTTGCGATGAGGGGAATCGTTGTTCTGGCATCCGGAGGGATGAATGGACTGTTCCCGTACCGGACGACCGGCACTACCACAAACTCTGCCAATGTGACGGCAAAAGTGTTTGAGCAGGGGATGAAACTGGCAAATCTGGAGATGATACAGTATCATCCGACCACAATAGGAATATCGGGAAAGAGATGCCTCATCAGTGAGGCAGCGCGGGGAGAAGGCGGTCGTCTTTTTGTCATGGAGAGCGGAAAACCAAGATATTTTATGGAAGAAAAATATCCGGAACTAAAAAATCTCATGCCAAGAGATGTCATATCCAAAGAGATGGTAATGACAAAAAAGCAAGTATATCTGGATATGACAGGCTTGACAGATGCCGTCTGGAGAGACAGATTATCTGATTTAAGACAGGAAATCATGCAGTATTTACTTTTGGATCCTAAAAAAGATCCGATTCCGGTGGAACCCGGCATTCATTATTTCATGGGAGGAATCTGGGTGGATGAAAATCACCGCACCAGCATCGGGGATGCCTATGCGATTGGCGAGTGCTGTATGCAGTACCACGGGGCCAACCGGTTGGGGGGAAACTCTATGCTCGGAGCGATTTATGGTGGGAAAAAGGCTGCACAGGACATTGTTCAGCGCTACGGAAAAGAGAACTATCACACAGACACCGCCCCGGAGCGTGTTCGCGCAAAAGGGAGTGTCGAGACACCCCGGATCAGTGAGAAAATCGGATCGTGTTTATACCGGGGCATGGGGATTGTCAGGACAGAGGATGAGATTCAAAAGTCGCTCAGAGAACTGGAAGAACTGCTAAACTCTGAGAGAGTCAGCGAAACCGATGAAAACCGGATTTATCTGGGAATTGCTTTGCTCCGTCTGGCGAGTCTTAGAAAAGAGAGCCGGGGGGCGCATGTTCGGGCAGACTATCCAAAAACGCTGGAAGAATACAAAAAAATGACAGTTGTGACACGAAAAGGTTGTGATATCAATGCAGGTTTTATTTAGGATAAAACGAAAAGAGATCGATCAGGAATCCTCGTATTGGGAGGAAGTTCCTTACACACCCAAGGAGGATGGTCAGACGGTTGCCACAGCGCTAAAAAAATGAACGAGACGATGGAACATCCGATTGAATGGGATTGCAGTTGTCTCCAAAAAAAATGTGGGGCCTGCGCAATGATCATAAACGGACGGCCGGGGCTTGCCTGTGATACGCTCCTGTCGGACTGTGGTGGCGAGATTTCTCTTGAACCGCTCAGAAAGTTTCCTGTCGTACAGGATCTGATGGTTGACCGGGATGTGATGATGAGGAATCTGAGGCAGATGGAAGTCTGGCTGGAGACAGAGCGTGCGGTCGATGAGACCGGGGCCGGTGTCGTCTACGAGGCATCGAGATGTCTGCAATGTGGTCTTTGTCTGGAGGTGTGTCCGAATTTTTTCCCGGATGGGGAATTTTCAGGTGCGGCATCCATGGTGCCGGCCTCACGTCTGTTCACCGGTGAAAAAAAGGGAGAGCGGGAACTGAAAAAGAACTATAAGAAAAAAGTTTATGAGGGATGCGCAAAAGCTCTCTCATGCAGGGATATATGTCCGGCTGATATACCAATTGAAGATTTGCTGATCCGGTCCAATGCGGCGGCTGTCTGGAAAAGGAGGAAACGATAATGCGTATCTTTGAGAGCCTTTCATTTAAGAATTTAGTGAGAAGACCCGGCAGAACGGCCGCCCAGGTGGTTCTCGCGGTTTTTTTATCCTTTTGTGTCTTTGGAGGAACCCTTGTGATTCAATCTCTCCAGGCCGGCCTCTCATCGCTTGAGCAGAGATTGGGAGCGGATATCATGGTTGTTCCGGGACAGGCGGCTTCCCAGTCGGATTTAGAAAATATTGTCCTGCAGGGAAACACGGGATATTTTTATATGGATCAGGGCATTGTAGAGAAAATCAAAGCCAGAGAAGGTGTGGAGAGAGTATCGACTCAGCTTTTTTTGGCATCGGCAAGTGCCGGATGCTGTTCTGTGAGCGTCCAGATCATCGGATTTGATCCGGAGACGGATTTTACCGTTATGCCATGGATAAAAAAGAGTTATGGAAAAGAATTGAAGGACATGGACATCGTCGTGGGGAATGATCTCAATGCCTTTGTGGGAGACACTCTCACCTTTTATGGGAGGGAGTGCCATGTGGCAGCAAAGCTGGAGCGGACAGGAACCTCTTTGGACACAGCCGTCTACACTAATATGAGTACGATCAAGCACTTGATCGAGGGGTCGCTGGAGAAAAAATTAAATGATTTCACGGACCTCGATGTCGATCATGTCGTATCCTGTGTTTTAGTGGATGTGCAGGATGGATATTCCGTGGAAGAAGTGGCCGGTGATATGAACGTTCACCTGAGGAGAGTGGAGGCAGTACAGACCAAAAACATGATTTCCGGAATTTCTCAGAGTCTAAAGGGCATTTCCGATATTGCCGGGATTCTGATCGGTATCATCTGGATTCTGTCTTTAGGCATCATGATCGTCGCCTATCTGATGATCGCCAGAGAGAGAATCAAAGAGTTTGCGGTGCTCCGTGTGATGGGAGCTTCCCGGAGAAAACTATCGTTCTTTGTGCTGACAGAAGGGTTTATGATTAGTTTTTTGGGAAGTGTTCTGGGAATTGCGCTGGGGTTCTGCGTCGTATTCCCTTTCAGCAATCTGATTGAATCAGAGCTGTCACTTCCGTTCCTGATTCCGGGAGTGTCAAAAATTCTTCTGCTTGTGGTCATGGCATTTGTCGTCTCTGTTCTCACCGGATCTCTGACAAGTGCGATTGCGGCAAGACATATCAGCCGGTTGGATACAGGAACGATTTTGAGGGAGGGGAACGGATGAAACTATCAGCCAGAAAAATCAAGAAAGAATTTCTTCGGATTCGTGAGAATACCAACGTGTTCTGTGCGGTAAAGGAAACGGATTTCTCACTGCAGGACGGATGTCTGACAACGATCTACGGGAAATCGGGAAGTGGCAAGAGCACCTTTTTGAATATGCTTGCCGGCATTCTTTTGCCGACGTCGGGAGAAGTGATATGGGAGGCGCAGGAGATTTACCGGCTCAGTGATTCGGAGCTTTCCAGACTGCGAAATCGGATGGCCGGGTTCATTCCACAGGGGCAGACCCCGATAGCGAGTCTCACAGTTGAAGAAAACATCCTGCTTCCCTATACCTTATATGGTGAAAAATTAGAGAACCAAAAGCTCTTGGATGAATGGATGGAACGACTGGAGATTGCGGATCTGCGCCACGTATTTCCCAACCAGTTATCCGGTGGAGAATTAAAGCGTCTGTCGGTTGCCAGAGCTCTGATAAAAGATCCACAGGTGATTTTTGCGGACGAGCCAACGGCAGATCTGGATGAAGAAAATACACACATTGTACTGGAAATATTAAAGGAACAGGCAGATTTGGGAAAATCCGTATTAATTGTCACGCATGAAAAAGAAGCCGAAAAGTATTCCGATGCGATCTATCAGATGAAAGCGGGAGAACTTTGTCCGATTCAATCCTAAGGTTTGATTTGCGCAACAGACAAATCAATGGTACAATAGAGATATCTTTTGTAGGGAAGGAAGTGTTTGCGATGAAGACTCGAATTTTTTATCACAAAAGAACCGGTACACCGGTACAGATTATTGTGCGGGCGCAAACGAAACCGACATATCAGGAGGTTATCTGTTATCAGGAGCTGACGGATCCATATGCCCACTATGTCATGGAAGAGCGGCAGTTTTTTGCTGAGTACGTAAAAGAATTCGGACAACTTCCGCTGGGGGACCGAAAACAAATTGAAAAGAGACAGGATCTTCCGGATAAGCAGCCGCGCATCTCCAAGGGCGTTGTGCGGACACAGGAGGAAGAAGAACAGGATGAGGGTGAGGATGAGATAAGAAATAAAAATGCGGTCGATAAGATGCTCGCTTTTTTTGATGCAGAGACATTTTCCGAAAAAATAAAGTTGCTTGAGAGCATGAAAGATGATTTGGATGAACATATGCTCAACAATCTGGCAGTCAGTTTAGATCTCTCCATCGAAGAAGGGGTGGACGGATATGAATTTATTTTGTCAGAACTTAAGATTCGAAATAAATATGAGAGCGATCGAAGGGCATAATAAAAGGTGAGTTTGGATGCGTGAGATGGAATTTAAGATGGAGCGGGAGAATCTTGTACAGGAGGGAGACTCCGTGACGATTACCGAGGGGGTTCTTCCGAGTGCTTATTATTATACGATCAATCCGGCTGTCGCCATGTCGGCCAATTATACCTTGCGCGAGCGACTGAAGTCCGATCACGGGATCGTAAAGGAAATTAAACACAACGACAAAGGCTATTATGTTGTTGTGCAATTTGATGAATAAAACAAAATATGGAGGACCGCAGAATGGAACGGAAAAATGCATGGAAGAGTTATACTAAAAAAGAAATCCGGGAACTGGAGAAACTGAATCGGGAGTACCGTGGCTTTCTGGATGCCGGAAAAACAGAGCGGGAATGTACGGCTCTTGCTGTTGAGATGGCGAAAGAAAAAGGATATCGCGATTTAAAGGAAATCATTGACAGTGGAGATAAGCTCAAAGCCGGAGACAAAGTCTATGCAGTCAATATGAAAAAGGCCGTGGCTCTGTTTCAGGTGGGAAGGCAGCCGTTGGAAAAAGGAATGGCGATTCTTGGTGCACACATTGACTCTCCGCGCATGGATATCAAGCAGAACCCATTATATGAGGAGTCGGAGTTTGCCTATCTGGACACCCATTATTATGGAGGAATTAAGAAATATCAGTGGGTGACACTGCCACTTGCGATTCACGGAGTGATCGTAAAAAGTGACGGAGAAGTTGTTTCCGTGTGCATTGGTGAGGATGAAAAAGACCCGGTCTTTTGTGTGACGGATTTATTGATCCACCTGTCCCAGGAGCGCATGGAAAAGAAGGCATCGAAAGTGATCGAGGGGGAGGCGCTTGACATTCTGTTCGCGAGCCGCCCGCTCAAAGATAAGGAAAAACATGCCGTGCGCGCCAATGTATTATCCATCATCGAAGAAAAATATGGAGTCGAAGAAGAGGATTTTCTATCGGCAGAGCTGGAAGTGGTACCGGCAGGAAGAGCGCGTGAGGCAGGGATTGACTGCAGCATGATTATGTCCTATGGACAAGATGACCGCGTATGCGCATTTACCTCATTAGTCGCCATGCTGGAAGTCGATGACCCGGAATACACGACCTGTTGCCTTCTGGTAGATAAAGAGGAGATTGGAAGTGTGGGAGCAACCGGTATGCGATCCAATTTTTTTGAGAATACAGTGGCAGAATTGCTGGCGACCACCGGGCAGTATTCCGATCTTGCCCTGAGACGGTGTCTGGCAAATTCCAAGATGCTCTCATCGGATGTCAGTGCCGCATTCGACCCGTCGTATGCCGATGCCTATGAGAAGAAAAATGCAGCATATTTTGGACACGGCATGGTATTTAATAAATTTACGGGATCGCGTGGAAAATCCGGCAGCAACGATGCGAATGCCGAGTTCATGGCACAGATACGCGGTATTTTAAAAGATGCCAACGTCTTATATCAGACGGCAGAGCTTGGCAAGGTAGATATCGGCGGCGGCGGAACGATTGCCTATATCATGGCTCTGTACGGAATGGATGTGATTGACTGTGGCGTGGCTGTCTTGAATATGCATGCACCATGGGAGATCACGAGCAAAGCCGATGTCTATGAGACAAAGAAGGGTTATGTTGTGTTCTTGGAGAAAATCTTTGAGTCACAGAATCGATAGAGTGGCGAAAAACGACCCGAATCCGTCTGAACAACACTGGACATCCAAAGTGATGTTTCCTATAATGAATAACAGATAGCCAATATAGAAACATCATTTATATGTCATTACAAAAAAATAGTTGACAATTGCGAACAGATGTTATAGTATAGACACATACAGAACATCTGTTCGCATTAGTTAGGAGGATTATTACCATGGAAAAAGATCAAAACAAGATAAAGGCATTAGAGTCAGCCATTCAGCAGATAGAGAAGGCATATGGACAGGGTTCTATTATGAAATTAGGTGACACCACACACTTGAAGGTAGAGGCCACTCCGACCGGTTCTCTCAGCCTGGATGTGGCTCTGGGAGTCGGGGGGATTCCAAAGGGACGTATCGTTGAGATTTACGGTCCGGAGTCCAGCGGTAAGACAACCGTTGCCCTGCATATGGTAGCAGAGGTGCAAAAACGCGGAGGAATCGCCGGATTTATTGATGCGGAGCATGCGCTGGATCCGGTCTATGCCAAAAACATTGGTGTCGATATAGACGAACTGTATATTTCGCAGCCGGATAGTGGAGAGCAGGCGATGGAGATCACAGAGACGATGGTTCGTTCCGGAGCGGTAGATATCGTGATCGTGGATTCCGTGGCAGCGCTTGTGCCAAAGGCTGAGATTGATGGTGATATGGGAGATTCCCATGTGGGTCTTCAGGCGCGGCTGATGAGCCAGGCTCTGCGCAAATTGACCAGTGTCATAAACAAATCCAACTGCACGGTGATTTTTATCAATCAGCTGCGAGAGAAAATCGGTGTCATGTTTGGAAACCCGGAGACGACGACAGGCGGACGTGCACTTAAGTTCTATGCATCGGTCCGCATGGATGTGAGAAGGATCGAGACGCTCTCGCAGGCGGGAGAGAAGATCGGAAACCGTGTCCGTGTAAAAGTAGTGAAAAACAAGGTGGCGCCACCGTTTCAGGAAGCGGAGTTTGACATCATGTTTGGAAAGGGAATTTCCAGAGAGGGAGATCTGCTTGACCTGGCAGCCAAATACGATGTGATCAACAAGAGTGGTGCCTGGTACTCTTACCAGGGAGAGAGGATTGGACAGGGACGTGAGAATGCCAAAAAATATTTGTCCGATCATCCTGAGATTTTTGATCAGGTAGATGCCCTTGTCAGAGAAAAGCTGATGCCGTCAGAGGAAGAGACGGATGAGATCCTGGTGGACGATACAGCGAAGGCAGAGACCGAGGCGGGAACCGGGGATGAGTAAAGAGCATGAGAATCCGGATTTCCCGGATGAGGAATATAAGAGAGCAGTGGAGAAGGCGATGAGCCTTCTCCTGGTTCAGGACCGGACCGAGAAGGCGCTCTATGAGAGGATGTGCCGGGCCGGTTTTACACAGGAACAGGTGGCATATGCCGTTGCGTATGTAAAAGGCTATGGTTATGTGGACGATTATCGGTATGCCGAGAATTATCTGGCTTACCGCAAGGGGACCAAGAGCAAGAAGGAACTGAGTTACAAGCTGCTGCAAAAAGGAGTTCCACAACAGATTCTGAGAGAGGTTTTGGAGACCTACGAACACGGAGAGGAGCAGCGGGCACTACAGAACCAATTATCCAAAAAACTAAATGGGGCAAAGCTGTCGGAGATGGATTTTAAAGAGAAAGAAAAAATCAGAGCACATTTAATAAGGAAAGGATATGGCTCTTCGGATGTTCGACAGATTATGTCAGAGACAGAGCAGCGAGAACATGAATGATTCAATCAGTTTAATGTTTTTAGTTGCTTTTTTTTGCTGTCTTGTGTATAATGTAGTACATATGGTGTTTAGGGTCCCTGAAAAAGGGGGAGGTATGCCCTAAAAGATTTTGGAGGGAATTATGAAGTACTTTGGAACGGATGGTTTTCGCGGTGAGGCGAATGCGGTCCTGACAGTGGAACACGCATATAAAGTGGGAAGATTTCTTGGGCATTATTATCGGAAGGAAGGTCATAATGTTCGTGTTGTGATTGGAAAGGATACGCGGCTGTCCGGATATATGTTTGAGTCGGCTCTGATTTCCGGGCTGACAGCGAGCGGAGCCGATGCCTATGAACTCCATGTCACGACGACACCGAGTGTTTCCTACTTGATTCGCAAGGAGAATTTTGATTGTGGAATCATGATCAGTGCCAGTCACAATCCATATTTTGATAACGGAATTAAGATTATCAATGGGCGGGGACACAAGCTTGAGGCGAGAGTTGAAGAACAGATTGAAAAATATATCGATGGCGAGGTAGAACAGCTTCCTTTGGCAAAGCGTGAGAACATTGGGCGATGTCATGATTACTCTGCCGGTCGTCAGATGTACATTGATTTTTTGAAAAATCTGCCTAAAACACGTTTTGAAGGAAAGACAATTGCCCTGGATTTGTCAAACGGCTCTGCGTCCGTTATGGCGCGTGAGATTTTTGAGAGTCTTGGTGCCCATGTGATCGTGCGGCATGACACACCGAATGGGACGAACATAAATCGTGACTGTGGCTCGACGCACATTGAGTCATTGCAGAGTCTTATGTATGATACGGGTGCAGATATTGGGTTTGCTTATGACGGAGATGCAGACCGATGTCTGGCAGTGGATGATGAGGGGAATGTGATTGATGGTGATCATATCCTGTATATCTGTGGAAGATATCTGCGTGAACAGAACAAATTAAATGAAGATACAGTTGTCACAACCGTTATGTCGAATATGGGATTGTACAAGGCATTTGACCGATTGGGAATCCGCTATGAGCAGACGGCTGTCGGTGATAAATATGTCTGTGAGAATATGATGGAGCACAATTATTCCATTGGCGGCGAGCAGTCCGGACATATCATATTTAAAGAGCATGCCGTTACCGGAGATGGTATTTTGACTTCTCTGATGATTATGGAGGCGTGGATCAGTTCCGGGAAGACGCTGGCTGAATTGACCGAAGATCTGGTTATTTATCCACAGCTTCTGGTCAATGTCAAGGTTCGTGATAAGCTGGCTGCACGATTGGATGTTGATGTGCAGGATGCCGAGGAGGCAGTTAAGAACAATCTTGGTAATGCCGGACGGCTGCTTCTGAGAGAGAGCGGTACGGAGCCACTGATCCGTGTCATGGTCGAAGCGGAGAGTGAAGAAATGTGTAAAGAAAATGTGGACCGCATCGTGCAGGTGCTGAAGAAAAAGGGCCACGTTATCGAATAAAAGAAAAACAAAAAGGAAAGTGCAGATGCTGTGAGAACAGCAGAATGGAGGAAGAAATGAGTTATACCGTAGAAAACATGGAAAATAGTATGGCAAAGCTTACCATTACTGTAAGTGCTGAGGATTTTGAAAAGGCAATGGTACAGTCTTACAATAAGAACAAAAAACGTATCAGTATTCAGGGCTTTCGCAAGGGAAAAGCACCTCGCAAAATGATCGAGAAGATGTATGGTCCTGAAATTTTTTATGAGGATGCCGCAAACTTTGCCATCCCGGATGCCTATGAGAGTGCAGCCAAAGAATGTGGTCTGGACATTGTCTCCCGCCCGGAGATTGATGTGGACGAGATCGGTGTCGGAAAAGAGTTTATCTTTACGGCGACGGTAGCTGTAAAGCCGGAAGTGACACTGGGCGAGTATAAGGGAATTGAAGTTGAGAAAAGAGAAGTCAAAGTGGTAGCAGCGGATGTCAATGCGGAGCTTGAGAGAGTTCAGGAGCAGAACAGCCGCACCATTACCGTGCAGGACAGAGGAATTAAGGCAGACGATACTGCTGTGATTGATTTTGAGGGATTTGTTGACGGTGAGCCATTCCAGGGTGGAAAAGGTGAGGATTATCCGCTGGTGATCGGAAGTCATTCCTTTATTGATAATTTCGAAGATCAGCTGATTGGCAAAAAGACCGGTGATGAACTGGATGTAAATGTGACATTCCCACAGGAATACCATGAGGAATCC
>ONNE01000190.1 GCA_900319095.1 uncultured Eubacteriales bacterium
GGTCACCACGGTTAAAACGGTCCGGCATCGTATCTTTTTCTTCCTGAACTGTGACATAAGGAACCGGTATCTCCGGAAGATCACTCTCATCCACAATCTTGCTCTTTGCGATCGTCTCCCGGAGTTCACGCAAAAAACAATATCCGATCACCGTGCTAAAAACTTTGTCCGCCACTAATTTATTGTACAGCTTTAACGCTGTTTTCGGATCGGACAAATTCGTTTTCTCTGTCAACTGACTAATAATCTCGTCTTCTTTTTTGGCCCTTTCATAGGCAGCCCGGCTCTCAAATGTATAGCTCTCAATATTCTCTTCTGCCTTCATATCCGTTCGCCTCTCTCGAATCTTTATCAGGAAATGATTGCCTCTTTGGCAATATATTTCTTCACCAGCTCTATATACATATCATCCTTCGGATGATTTCCATAGTCTGCTACATACTCCTCTTCCAACTCTTCCTTGGTCTTCTCTTCACCCTCTTCAATTTCCATATATTCTCTCAAAGAGGATATATAAGTATCTTCATCCAGCTCTATCTTTTCTCTGTAAGCAATGGTCTTTGCGATCATCCTCTGTTTGACCTGATCTTCTGACACTTCATAAAGTCCATCTTCATCCATGCCAAACTGCTGCAAAAGATCCTCCATCGTGCCGCCAAGCAATTCCGCCATGTCTTCGTATTGTTTTTTGGTAATCTCATATTCTTCATCCACCAAAGACTGAGGATAATCCGTCACATCACTGCCATCCACCACAGTCTCCCATGCACTTTCTCCCGCCATCTCTTCCTCAGACAAATCCTCATCTTTCAGATCCTTTTTGGAGAGTGGAATCCCCTTGTACTCCATCAGCGTGAGCAGACCTTCTTTCTCATAGTCAACCAGAACGCCATCTGCAGACGGATTCTCCAACTCATTATTTTTTGTGGACTGAACAGCTGCCTGTGTCTGTCCACCCTGTCCGGCACCAGTTTCTTTTTTTCCGGAGCAACCGGCCATCACCACGATGCTCATGCATAATAGTCCTGCTGTCCATAATATTTTATGTTTCATCTGACATACCTCATTTCCGTATTTTACTCTCAGTTCAATTCCACAAAAGATCCTCATGATTGAATCGCCCAGTTATCTGTTATTATATCATAAAAAAAACTATAAAAAAAGTGTTTCCTTATAATTTTTTCGTCATAAGAAAACACTTTTTACCTCATATCTCAGTTTTTTCCAAATCAGGATTCTTTTGCATTAATATAATTCATAAGCCCCTCGGCCTTGATGATCCGCTGCATAAATTCCGGAAATGCCTGTCCCTGATAAGTCTCGTTTTTCGTCTTATTGGTAATCACACCACTGTCAAAATCAATCTCGACTTCATCTCCGGCTTCAATCTTCTCAGAAGCCTCTTTACACTCGATAATCGGAAGACCGATATTAATGGAATTTCGATAAAAGATCCTGGCAAACGTCTCTGCGATCACACAGCTCACCCCCGATGCTTTAATCGCAATCGGAGCATGCTCTCTGGAAGAACCACAGCCAAAATTCTTTGTCGCTACAATGATATCTCCCTTTTTTACACGGGAGACAAACTCCTTGTCAATATCTTCCATACAATGAGTGGCCAGTTCAGCCGGATCGGAAGAATTCAGATAACGTGCCGGGATAATTACATCTGTATCGACATTATCACCGTACTTAAATACCTTGCCTAATGCTTTCATAAATCACTCTGCCTCCATTTTCTATAAGCCCAACTCAGATGGCTCTGAAATTTTTCCTGTAACCGCACTCGCTGCTGCCACTGCAGGACTCACCAGATAGATCTCTGAATCAATGTGTCCCATACGTCCCACAAAATTTCGGTTTGTCGTTGACACAGCTCTCTCTCCTTTTGCCAGAACCCCCATGTGTCCGCCAAGACACGGTCCGCACGTCGGTGTGCTCACGATTGCTCCCGCCTTGATAAATGTCTGCGTCAGCCCCTCCTCAATGGACTGAAGATAAATTGCCTGCGTCGCAGGAATCACAATACAGCGAACTCCTTTTTTTACCTTTCTTCCCTCCAAAACACTGGCAGCCGTTCTCATATCCTCGATCCGTCCGTTGGTGCACGATCCGATTACCACCTGCTGAATTTCAATATCACCGGCCTCTCTGACCGTCTTTGTATTCTCCGGAAGATGTGGGAAGGCAACCGTCGATTCCAGCGAACTCAGATCAATCGTAATCGTCTCATCGTATTCTGCATCCTCATCTGCCGTATAGATCGTATAGTTCTTCTTCGAATGTTCTTCCATATATGCAATCGTCTTGTCATCCACCGGAAAAATCCCGTTTTTGGCTCCTGCCTCAATGGCCATGTTGGCAATCGTAAAACGATCATCCATCGACAGACTGGCCACTCCCTCACCGGTGAACTCCAGCGAGCGGTACAATGCACCATCCACTCCGATCTCTCCGATCAAATGAAGAATGACATCCTTGCCGCTGACCCATGGTTTTAGCGTCCCGGTCAACACAACCCGAATGGCAGAAGGTACCTTGAACCATGCCTGTCCGGTAATCATTCCGGCTCCCATATCGGTACTTCCCACACCGGTCGAAAACGCTCCCAGAGCACCATACGTACAGGTATGCGAATCCGCTCCAATGCACGTCTCCCCTGCAACAATCAATCCTTTTTCCGGCAAAAGCGCATGTTCGATTCCCATCTCACCCACTTCAAAATAATTGGTAATCCCCTGCTCCTTTGCATATTGTCTGACACATTGACAGTGCTCAGCGCTCTTAATATCTTTATTGGGCGTAAAGTGATCCGGTACAAGCGCCACTTTATCCTTGTCAAATACTGTCTTCTTTTTCAATTTTTCCACTTCATGAATCGCTACCGGTCCGGTAATATCATTGGCCAGAACCAAATCCAGATCTGCCTCGATCAACTGTCCGGCCACAACCGAATCCAATCCGGCATGTGCCGCCAGAATTTTTTGGGTCATTGTCATTCCCATGATGATTCCTCCATTTCTTCCTAAACTTCCTCTATCATAACAGATTTTTTCTCATTTGTATAATAAAAATTTACACCAGAACAAAAGAAGCGTCCTATCACTTTGTGCCCGTTGATCCAAAACCGCCATCTCCCCGCACCGTATCTTCCAATTCGTCTGCCTGTTCATATTCCGCGTAGAAATACGGTGTCAATACCATCTGGGCAACTCTCTCTCCGGATTCCACGGTCACAGGCTCTTTCGCATGATTGTACAGAGCCACCATTATCTCACCGCGATAGTCAGAGTCAATCACACCTACTTTGTTTGCCGGTGCCAGCCCTTTCTTACAAGCCATGCCGCTTCTGGCATAGATCAATCCCACCAGACCTGCCGGAATCTCTGCGGCAAGTCCCGTCGGAATAAACACCGTCTCTCCCGGCTCAATGGTCACCGGCTGTTCCAGACAGGCATACAAATCCGCCCCCGCAGCAAACTCGGTACCATAACTCGGAATCTGAGCACCCTCTCTTAGTTTTTTGATTCTGACCGTTCCCCTGTGTTCCATCTATCCTATTTCTCCTTCCCAGTGCACGACTTCTCCCGCTTCAAGGGATTTTTTGACATCAATAATGCGCTGATTATCTGAACCACGAAAATTTATCTTAAGATTTTTTTTCTCTTCCACAAACTCCCCGTCCACAAGAATATCCAGATATTGTATCAACTCTCTGGTAACTTCTGACTCCTTGCACATTCTTCCCAGAATATCTTCATCAAACAAATATCCGGAATAACACCAGACGTTTTTATCGGGATAGCACTCACGAACCCTTCTGAGAAGCTTTAGCACCCACTCCTGGTTTTCCGGCTCCAGCGGTTCGCCACCGAGCAGCGACAAGCCCGCCACGTAGTCCGGTTTCAGATATGAGAGAATCTTTTCGATCTCATTTTCTGTAAATGGTTTCCCAAAATTAAAATCCCATGTCTCCGGATTAAAACA
>ONNE01000148.1 GCA_900319095.1 uncultured Eubacteriales bacterium
ACATGGGTGGCATCGGGACATCTGGGAGGATTTTCAGACCCTCTTATGGACTGTAAAGAATGTCATGAGAGATTCCGTGCCGATCAGTTGATTGAGGATTTTGCGAAAGACAACCAGATTGAACTGGATGGTTCCGTAGACGGATGGGATAAGGAAAAGATGGAAGCCTTTATCCGGGAGCACGAGATTGCATGTCCGAGCTGTGGCAAGCACAATTTTACGGATATCCGTCAGTTCAACCTCATGTTCAAGACGTTTCAGGGAGTGACAGAGGATGCCAAGAATACAGTATATCTTCGTCCTGAGACCGCACAGGGAATCTTTGTGAATTTTAAAAATGTTCAGAGAACCTCCCGCAAAAAAGTGCCGTTCGGGATCGGGCAGATTGGTAAATCATTCCGAAATGAGATCACACCGGGGAACTTTACCTTCCGCACCAGAGAATTTGAGCAGATGGAACTTGAGTTTTTCTGTGTGCCGGACACGGATCTGGAGTGGTTCAGATATTGGAAAGAATTCTGCATCAACTGGCTTCAGACATTGGGCATTAAAGAAGAAGAGATGCGCGTGAGAGATCATGATCAGGAAGAATTGTCCTTCTATAGCAAGGCGACAAGCGATATTGAATTCCTCTTTCCTTTTGGATGGGGCGAGCTCTGGGGAATTGCTGACCGAACCGACTATGATCTGACACAGCACCAGAATACATCCGGTGAGGATATGAGTTATTTTGATGACGAGAGAAAAGAAAAGTACATTCCTTATGTGATAGAGCCATCGCTTGGCGCGGATCGTGTGACGCTCGCATTTTTGTGCAGTGCTTACGATGAGGAAGAGATCAAAGAGGGGGATGTCCGAACCGTTCTTCACTTTCATCCGGCACTGGCGCCGGTCAAGATCGGTGTGCTGCCGCTCTCGAAAAAACTCAATGAAAAAGCGGAGAAGATCTATGAAGAACTCAGCAGGGATTACAACTGTGAATTTGATGACAGGGGAAATATTGGGAAGCGTTATCGCAGACAGGATGAGATCGGTACCCCGTATTGCGTGACATATGATTTTGACTCTGAAGAAGATGGCATGGTGACTGTCCGGGATCGCGATACGATGGAGCAGGAACGCATCAGAATTGACCAGTTAAAAGAATATTTTGCGGACAAATTCACGTTTTAGAATATTGCTGTCCAAGGAATAAAGGGGTAGGTTGCATTGGGAAAACAAAGTGGTAAAAAAATATTGGGTGGAGTGCTGACATTCAGTGTTGTCATGCTGGTCCTGGTTCTTTGCGTGCAGTGGTATCAGGTCAGGGTACAGGCGGTGAAAGCGGCATCGGAGAAGAACCGGGAGAAGGATTTTGCGGTTACGGTGGGGGCGATCACACCGGATCTGAGCCACACGCATGTGGCAGTGAGGGAAAAATACAAAAAGTCGGTGCCGACGATGTCACCGACCCCGATACCTACGGTGAAACCGACGGCTAAGCCGACCCCGACACCGACACCAAAACCGACGCCAAAGCCTAAGACCAAAGTATCTGAGCTTCCGGCTCCGGCCTCCTCTTCTGCGGAGACGGATTCGATTGTCTCTTATTTTCAGGGAGAGCAGTCGTGGAAGTCAAAACTGACATGGTCGGGAGACTGGGGATCCGAGGTATTTAAGAAAAAGAAATTCGGAGCGTTTGGCTGTGGGCTCTGTGCTCTTGCGAATGTATACAGTTCTCTGTCAGCGTATCGGTGTTCGCCGTTGGATATGAGGGCGTATGCGCAAAAATCGACCGGATACAGTGGTTCGGGGGCGATTGAGTGGTGGAATATGCAGACGGTTCTGGCAAAGACCGGATTTGTGTCATCATCGGGCAAAACACCGGAAAAATATGAGGACTTTCAAAAGCTGATGGAGAATTCAAAGGCATTGATTGTGCTGGTCAGCAACCAGAACAAAAAAAGTATGTGGAAGAATACAACCGGACACTATGTGACGCTGTTTTTATATGACAAAGAGACAGATCAGGTGTTTCTGGCAGACTCCGGCAGCTATGAGAGAAACCGGCACTGGGTTCCTCTCAAAAAAGTATTTCAATCACTCAAAAAGAAGAGTGAGCGTCAATATCTGGCAGTTGCCTCTTATAACAAAAATGCAGATACGTGGAGAAATACGGAGTTTACCGGGAAATGTATCTTCCCATCGAACTGGAAGACAAAGTAGTCTGCGTTCTGAAATGGGGTTATCTATGGCAAAAAAAATACAAAAAGGTAAACTAGCTGTCGTTTGTGGGGGGTGTATTCTGGCCGTCCTGTTTGTGGTGGGTTTGGTTTGGGTCGGACGTGGGACAGACCCGCAGGGCAGTGAGGGGACACCGTCATCGGTGCAGGCGACATTGGATCCGGCCGATGCGGTTGTAGAGACGGCTCCACCGGAGAACATGGAATTGGCTGAGGATAAGATTGCTTCTTTTTTACAGGGGCCGAAATCGTGGAAAGAGAG
Organism: uncultured Eubacteriales bacterium; assembly: GCA_900319095.1. Classification (GTDB taxonomy): domain Bacteria; phylum Bacillota; class Clostridia; order Lachnospirales; family Lachnospiraceae; genus Eubacterium_F. The sequence continues at coordinate 2,485 of ONNE01000148.1, forward strand.
AAGAGTGTGGTCCGGAAAATGGGGAAAGACCATCTATGATGGAAGCTCATTCGGAGCATTTGGCTGTGGACTGTGCTGTATGTCCAATATTTACTGTTCCCTGACACCGTACCGGTGTTCACCGGTTGATATGTATCGATATGCAAAAAAAACGACAGAATATGGGGGTGGCGGTGCGATTGACTGGGGTTATATGGCGCAGACACTGGAGAGCCTTGGGCTTTCCTGCGAGGTTGGAAATAAGCCGGAAACGTATGCCCGGTTTCAGGATATCGTTCAGCAGTCAAGAGCCTGTCTGGTAGTTGTCAGCAGTGATGACAGCACTTGTTACTGGAAGAATACCCCCGGACACTATGTAGTATTGTTTTTGTATAACCCGGAGACGGACAAGGTTTTTTTGACCGATTCGGGAGATCCGGATCATAATCGGCACTGGGTTTCCTTAAAGAAGATATATAAATCGCTAAAAATGGCGAATCATCGGCAATACATGACAATTTCCTCATATGAGGAACAGAACGATCAGTGGAGACACACACAGATTGGGGGAGTGTGTGTGCTGCCAGAATCGTGGAAAAACGAGAAATAAAAAATGGCAATGAGAATGGAGTTGAATTCTCATTGCCATTTCTTTTATTCTGCAAGAATATAGCCGATTCCGATGGAATTTGGCCCGATATGCGTGCCTACGATCGGTGCGATGCAGGTAATTAATATCTCATTCTCAATCCCGGCTGCCCGGATCTGATCCCTTAAAGTCTCTGCGCGCTCAATCGCATTGGAGTGTCCGATCACAAGCTTATAGTCCGTGTCTGCCGGATATTCTTTTAAGCGGTTGACCAGCCATGCGTTGCTGGATTTACGGCCCCTCACTTTGTCAAGAGGTTTGACCCCGTCGGGGAGAAGGCGCAGAACCGGATGGATGCGGACGGTCTCATTGACTTCATCGGCACTTGCTGAGATGCGGCCACCCTGATGCAGATAATCCATATTATCCACGATCATGTAAGTCATTGTCCTTGGCAGAAGATTCCGGATTCTATCACACAGCTGTTGTGCCGTGGCGCCCGAATCACGTATCGCTACAGCGGTTGCGATTAAAAGAGCCTGTCCCATGGCACCGTTTTCACAATCGATCAGATGGAGATGTTCCGTCTCAAAATTCTCTGCCGCGATGGTCGCGGACTGGTATGTTGTGCTCATATACCTGGAAAAAAGGATGGCAACCACATCGTCACCGGCCTCCAGATATCGTTGGAATATTTCCTCGAACTCATAGGGGTTGACGGCAGCGGTAGTGGGCGCTTCGCTGCTGGCCTCCAGCTTGGAATAAAACTCTTCGTTGGACAGATCGACACCGCATCGGTACTCGTCTTTTCCGAAACGAACATAGAGAGGCATGATGTCAATATTCATTTTTTGGGCATCTTCCATTGTTAAATCACACAGACTATCCGTAATAATGCGAACCATATTTTTTTCCTCCCGATATTTTAATGGTTTTATTATCATTTAAAAAAACATTCTTGTCAATATGACAACAAATATTTCTTTCGTGAAAAATGATATTTTCCTTGCCAACCTGCCAGTACAAGTTGTATAATAAATGCAAAATATAAAGAAGTAATTTTTGGGAGAGATCAGAGCCGTTTCTCTACAAAATCAAAAGGAGGATATTATGTTAACAACAAGAAACTATAAGTTCTGGTTCTGTGCAGGATCACAGGATTTGTATGGGGATGAAGTATTGGCGAATGTTGCGGCACACACCAAGGAAATGGTTGAGAAGTTAAATGCATCCGGAGTACTTCCGTATGAGATTATCTGGAAACCAACGCTGCTCACGAATGAGCTGATCCGCAAAACATTCAACGAGGCAAACAATGACGATGATTGTGCCGGTGTGATTGTATGGTGTCATACATTTTCGCCTGCTAAGTCATGGATTCTTGGCTTGAAAGAGTTGAGAAAGCCGCTGCTGCACTTACATACCCAGTACAACGAGGAACTTCCGTACGATACGATCGATATGGATTTCATGAATGAGAATCAGGCGGCTCATGGTGATCGTGAGTGGGGTCATATTGTATCCCGTATGGGCATTGAGAGAAAGATTGTTGTCGGACACTGGACCGATCCGGTTGTACAGGAGAAGATCGGTACATGGCAGCGCACAGCAGTCGGTGTCGTAGAGAGCAGCCACATTCGTGTTATGCGTGTTGCGGACAACATGAGAAATGTTGCCGTTACCGAGGGCGATAAGGTGGAAGCACAGATTAAGTTCGGTTGGGAGGTAGATGCTTATCCGGTCAATGAGATCGTTGAGTCGGTTGAGGCGGTGTCCCAGTCAGATACGAATGCGTTAGTAGATGAGTACTATGACAAATATGAGATTCTTCTTGAGGGAAGAGATCCGGAAGAATTTAAGAAGAATGTAGCCGTTCAGGCACAGATTGAGTTGGGATTTGAGCGTTTCCTGGAAGAGAAGAATTATCAGGCAATTGTTACTCACTTCGGTGATTTGGGATCGTTAAAACAGCTGCCGGGACTTGCCATTCAGAGATTGATGGAGAAAGGATATGGTTTCGGTGCCGAGGGCGATTGGAAAGTAGCTGCGATGGTTCGTCTGATGAAAGTCATGACAGCAGGAATGAAGGATGCCAAAGGAACTTCCATGTTGGAGGATTATACCTACAATCTCGTAAAGGGAAAAGAGGGAATTTTGGAGGCTCATATGCTGGAGATTTGTCCGTCGATTTCAGAGGGACCGATCAGTATCAAGTGTCAGCCGCTCTCCATGGGTTCCAAGAAGGGAATCAGAGAACCGCATGAACCGGCAAGACTGGTATTTACTTCGAAAGAGGGTACCGGTATTGCGACATCGCTTGTTGATTTGGGAGATCGTTTCAGACTCATTATCAACACGGTTGACTGCAAAAAGACAGAAAAAGCGATGCCGAAATTACCGACAGCTACGAATTTCTGGACACCACAGCCGGATTTGTACACAGGAGCTGAGGCGTGGATTCTTGCAGGTGGTGCACATCATACAGCATTCTCGTATGATTTGACTGCTGAGCAGATGGGCGACTGGGCTGCCATGATGGGAATCGAGGCTGTCTACATTGACAAAGACACCAAGATTCGTGACTTTAAGCGTGATCTCATGCTTGGTCAGGTATTTTATCACTAAGAGGTAATTCAATTCATTTAATATGAAAAGTATGAGAGGAGTCCTTTCTACGGACACATGGGTGGTCGGTAGGAAGGATTTCCTTATAAAACAGTGTAAATTTGCACGGAAATGGGGAGAAAATGGCAATACAATATCCAACACAACCTGAGAAACAGCCGGCAAAACCGATCGGAAAAATCGAGCCGGGGACAGAGCTGGGACTGTGGTTTACACATGATCCCGCGATATATCAGGATGATGTTACGGGCAATTACTATATCTATGGAACCGGAGCCAAGTGTCAGAAATCCAAGGATCTGGTTCATTGGGAGAAGGTTGGAAGAGTTGTGGAACAGCCACCGGCAGAGGCAGTTGAGTGGACCGGGGGCAAGGATATCTGGGCGCCGGATATCATAAAAGTGGGAAGTGAATATCGTCTGTATTGTTCGAATTCGACTTGGGGTGTCAGACAGTCCTGTATCTTTCTTGCGGTATCGGATTCACCGGAGGGACCGTTCATCCCAAGAGGGATTGTGATCAAGACGAGTAATGAGGTCGATGTCAATGCGATTGATGCGAACGTGATTACGGATGCGGATACCGGTGAAATGTATATGGTATATGGATCATTTTGGGGCGGTGTTCATGTTCTCAAACTGGATCCGGAGACCGGATTGGCAGCGCAAGAGGGGGTTGGTACTTGTCTCGCCCGTCGTCCGAGATGGATGAGTGGAGCGATTGAAGGACCTTATATGATCTATCATCCGGAAACGAAATACTATTATCTGTTTGTGTCGTATGGCTCTTTGAAGACGGATTATCAGGTGAGAGTCGGAAGAAGCAAGTCGATTCTCGGACCGTTCGTTGATTATCATGGAAGAGAACTGACAGACATCAATGACAGTGATAACAGCATTGGATTGATGGCTTTCTGTGGATATTGCTGGAATGATGGTATCCCATATATGGCACCGGGACACAATTCGGTCCTGCACGACAAAGATGGGAGCTGGTATCTGGTCTGTCACATTCGCGAAAAGAACTTTACGGGTAAATCAGAGCCGTCTACCATGCAGATCCGAAAGATGTTTTGGACGGATCAGGGATGGCCGGTGTTGAGTCCGGAACCATACAGTGGAGAGATTGATCAGGAGATTCCAAAAGAACTTCTGGAGGGACGATATGAGAGGATTAATCTCGTGTCCTCACTGCCACAGGGAATTCAGACAGCGGTTCCGATGAAGCTTGAGAATAAAAACGATTATTATGAGTGCTGTTCCATTCAGGGAACTTGGGAATACAAAAATCAACGGCTGATCCTTTCCTATGGTCCGAATCAGGATACAGCGGTAGTAACTGCTGTATGGGACCATGAAAAAGATCAACCGACGATCGCGCTTTGCGGTATGTCTGACAAGGGAGTTCCTTTTTGGGCAAAGCGTGTGGGTGAGAGCCGGCCGCGTTAACCTACGTGGCGCTCGAAGGAATGATAATCAAGGATGTTTTCGATTTCATCCATGGTATCTTTGCTGAGAGTGAGGCCTGCAGCGGCAAGATTGGAATCCAGCTGGGATGGTTTGGAGGCGCCTGTTATGACGCTGCAGATCATCTTGCGCTGGAGAACCCATGCCAGTGCCAGAACGGACATGCTGACCCCGATTTCTGCTGCTATTTTTTCTAATTTTTCTACTTTATCCAGATTTTCATCCGTCAACAGATTGTTGATCTGTTTGTCAGCCTGGTGGGTGGCACGGGAGCCTTCCGGATATGGCTGGCCTTTTTTATATTTTCCGGTCAAAAGTCCCTGGGCCAGAGGAGAAAATGGGGTGATGCCCATGCCATATTTCTCACAGACGCCCATGATTTCATCTTCGATATACCGGTCGATCATATTGTATTGAGGCTGCACAGAGGTAATCGGATACAGGTTTTTCTTTTCAATGATATGGAAAGAATTCTCCAGTCTGGCAGCACTCCATTCTTCGCTGACACCATAGTATAGAATTTTACCCTGTTTCACCAGATCGCTGAGAGCACAGAGGGTTTCCTCGAGCGGTGTTGTCAGGTCGAACCGATGACAGTAGTACAGATCCAGATAGTCCACATTCATATTGAGAAGCGTGCGGTCAATGGACTCAAAAATATGTTTGCGGGATAATCCCCAGTCATTGGGACCGGGACCCATCGGGAAAAATACCTTGCTGCTCAGAACCAGTGAGCTGCGTGGGTAATCAGCCAGAACACGACCGAGAAATTTTTCGGCCTCGCCTCCGCTGTAGGCATCTGCGCAGTCAAAGAAATTCACCCCGTTGTCGTAGGCGAGCCGGATGGTCTCAGCGGCAATATCCGCAGCGCTGCTTCCATTTAAATCAGTCATCCAGCTTCCCAGTGCAATCTCGCTCACTTTCAGGCCGGATGTTCCTACATTACGATAATTCATAACAAATCCTCCGTTCTTTTTTTATAATTATAGTTTAGTTCAAAACTCTTTATTTGGCAACCAGATATTTGCGACAGGCAATCAGCATATAGACAGAGGGAATGAGAAGAAACAGATTGATAAAATCGGTCAGTTCCCAAACGACAGACATCGGCATAATGCCACCGATAAATATCATGACCAGATATACGGTCAGGTAGAGATAGTGGCATTTTTGGTGGAAGAGATAATCAAATCCCTGTTGGCCGATGATACTCCATCCCACCAAAGTTGCCAGGGCAAAACACACAATGGCAATGGTGAGGATTTCATCGCCAAAGAAGGGAAGCTTGGAAAAGGCAGCACAGGTGAGCGAGCCGGATGAAAATAGAATCCATTCCGCTGGATACTCCAATTGAAAAGCGACGAGTACAATGCCGGTCAGAGCACAGAGAACAACCGTATCCCAAAAACAGGCGCTCATGGAGACCAGAGCCTGACGGTCCGGATCTTTTTCTGCGGACAGACCGGCTACCAGTCCACAGGTTCCAAGACCGGATTCATTTGTAAAAAGGCCCCTTGCCACACCGTAGCGGATGGCCTTGCTCAAGGTAAAACCGATGAGTCCGCCACCTGTTTGACGGATGCCAAACGCACTTTTGAAAATCCGGGCAAGTGAGGGGAGAATGTAGTGCCAGTGTAGAATCAGATATAGCAGACAACCGCCAAAGAAAAAGAAAGCCATGCCGGGAACGACTGCCATCGAAAATTTCTCGACCCAGTGTTTGCCCTGAATCAGAATGATGCCAACGACAAAGGCAGTCACAATGGCGGTTGGCACAGGGGAAATTCCAAATATCTGGGAGCAGTTTTCCGTTATGGCATTGCTCTGTGTGGTACATCCGATAAAAAAAGAAGAGAGACAAAGGGCAATGCTATAGAGAATGGCTAAATATTTCTTGTCAAGAATATAATAGAGAATATACATGGGGCCGCTTTGGGGAAGCCCTTTTTTGTCTGTGAAGCGAAAATGACTGCACAGATAAGATTCTGCATAAGTCGTGGCCATTCCCAGAACCCCGGTGAGCCAGCACCAGAAAACGGCTCCCGGACCACCCAGATAGACAGCGGTGGATACCCCTACAATGTTTCCGGTGCCCAGCGTGGCGGCCAGAGTTGTTGTCAGGGAACCAAAGAGACTGAATCCGTGAGTGTGGCCGGCTGATTCAGAGGTGACGCTCAGACGCAATGCCTCTGTGATCCGGTGTTGGACAAAATGCAGGGAAACTGTGTGGTAGATATGTAGTCCCATCAGAAGAAAGAGAAGGGGACCACTCCACAAAAACTGGTTGACCGATAATAAATCATTCATAAAAAATGTCAAATTCTCCTGTGAAACAGTAACTTATTATAATTCTATGTCAGAGAGGAGGATAATATCATTTTTTGACAAAGAAAATATTAGACAAACATTTTTATTGAACCTGAAAAAATCAAGATAGATGGGATACCCATATGTATCCGAAGCCATCAACGTTGGAGTGATGGTGTCACTGATAACCATGCCTGAGTATTGTCGTAGCCTGCCTCACTGCAACTGCTACCGTACTGGTCGGAGCTTTGGGACTTACTTTGAGAAAGCCGGCTTTTTTTCAAACCACCGAATCGTTCGATGGAGCAAAAAAACTTGACATTTGACGGGGAATCTCTTATAAAAGAAATAGCGAAGAGAAAAGGAATGAGGGAAAAGAATGGAATTTCATGCTTGGAAGCATTTTTCGACGATTACGAGACACCGGCACAAAGTGATTGCTCATTGTTGGAAAGCGGGAATATTCTGGCAGGGGCTTTTTCATGATCTGTCGAAATACAGCCCGACGGAATTTATTGCGGGGGCGAGAAACTATTTGGGAGACCAAAGCCCGAATGAAAAAGAGAGACAGCAATATGGTTTTTCGCGCGCGTGGTTGCATCATCAGGGGAGAAATAAACATCATTTTGAGTACTGGGTGGATTACAACATAGAACTAAATCGAAAAGAACCGGTGAGAATGCCGACAAAATATCTGATTGAAATGTTTTGTGATCGTGTGGCGGCAAGCAAGATTTATTATGGAGATGAGTATGATCAGGCAAAGCCGTATCAGTATTTTGATAAGGGGCGAAAGAGGAGATGGATGCACGAAGAGACGTCGCGGCAGCTGGAGGATCTGTTGATCATGCTCCGGGATCAGGGGGAAGAAGAGACGTTTCGATACATAAAGAATGTTGTGCGTATTGAGGGGAAAAAAGATAAAAAGCACTGGAAATAACAAAGGAATTGCCTATTCGGGCAATTCCTTTGTTTCAATTTGTTTTGTAACCGGATTCTGACCGGGTGCCGGGGCGTCTGTCTCCGAATCCTCTTCTTCGACCACAACAATACAGGTGGCTGTTTGGTTCGTCGACAAAAGAGTTGCTGTAATTGTCGTGATTCCGGGAGAATTTGCTGTCACAATGCCAAACGAACTGATGGTGGCAACCTCGGTGTCCTCGCTCTCGAAAACCGGTTGTTCCGTTGAGGTGGCCGGCTTGATGATCGTATCCAATTGAGTCTGATCAAATGGATGAAGCCGGATAACCCGGTGGGTAAACTTAATGCTCACAGCGTTGGGAGATACTTTTGCCTTGCACTTCAACTGCCGAATCGTGCGTTTTCCCTTTTTGACAACGACGGTGATCGTTGCAGAGCCAATGGCATTGGCAGACAGAACAGCACTTTTTCCGGCGCTTTTGACATTCTTGACAGATACGACATCGGTATTGGACGAAGTAAACGTGGCCTTGTATTTTTTCTTCATATTATAGATTCTCAGACGAAAGGTATCACCCAAGGTAATCTCCAGCTTGCGGATATTCAATTTTGGTTTTTGGCTGGCAGCGGCACTCACTGTTTTTTCAGGTATCAATGTCATTACACAGATCAGTAGAAAAAAACAGGCAAGTACTCTGCGGTGTTGAATGAAATATTTCAATGGAATCCCTCTTCTTTCTATTTGAGTACATTTTCGTACATGATATGAGCAATTTTATTATTGTTAAAGAAAAGATATCATGGGGTCGTGGCACAAACGTGTCAGGTTGTGTATTTCTCATTTCTGACACAAATTTACAGGACATTTATGCTATGATTTATGATATAATAGAAGAAAATGGAAGACAGAGGTGATGAGATGGCAAAAAAAGTACGTCAATATCTGGCCTTTTTGGGGGCAGTGCTCATGTTGGTGTCTTTGGGGAGCCCGATCGGTGTGGCTTCCGGGGTGGCATATGCCTCGGAAACAGATTCTTCCTATGGAACATTGCGGGACGGCAACTATGTCGAGTGGATTAACAGGGTAAATCTTCCGGAATATGCCCTGCAGTTCTATCAGACATTGGAGGAACAGTCACAGGATAGTCAGGGGGCTCTGGCGGATGTCACGGAGGGGACGAAGCTGAAGAATGGCATGACAACGACCGGATATGGCCTGCTCATTCATTCTTTTAAGGGCACGATTCCGAGTGGAACCACGCAGGAAGAATTCAGCACAGCGGTTCAAAATGCATTCGAAACCGTGGCAGAGTATGCAACGATAGCTTATCATGCGTTTGACCGGGATCATCCGGAAGTGTTCTGGTTGGGAAGAAAGAGTAAGTGCTCGGTGTCTGCCTCTACCCAGTACGATATACGGTCAGGAACATATAAGTACGAGGTTCGGTGCTATTTTGTGCTACAGGACCAGACAGGATTTGATGTCCGCGCGGATGAGTATTCGTCGGTGGACGAAATTGAAGTGGGGATTTCGGAAAGGGAGAGCGCGATTGGGACGATTCTCACACAGACCGATGACACAACCCGGTATGACATCATAAAGAAGTTGAATCACTGGCTGACTTATAACAATGGATATAACAGTTATGTGTCAGCCGGTCAGAGCGATCAGGCATCGATGAGGGCATGGTCCTGTCTGTCAGCGCTTACCGGGAGCCGGGACACAGAGGGACCTACTTGTGAGGGGTATTCGCGGGCATTTAAGGTGATTTGCGACCGACTGTCCATCCCGTGTGTCTTAGTGGACGGGCAGGGTGTTTCGGGGAGCCGTTCTGAGGCACATATGTGGAACTATGTTCAGATGAATGATGGACAGTGGTATGGCATGGATGTGACATGGAATGATCCGATTGTAAATAATCAGGATACAGAGGGCAATGAAAAATACCTTTTAGTGGGTGGAGATACCGTGATTGGCTCGAGCACATTTTTGTCATCCCACAAGGTGGAAAACATTGTTTCTGACAATGGAATCAGCTTTCTGAATGGACCGGTTTTGAGTGGGGAGAGTTTTGATCTCGCTCACAAGCTGGATGAACCGCAGGATGATGTGGAGCAGCTGCAGACAGCACAGGAGACGCAGCAGAATCTGTCGGAGTTATCCTTTGAACCGGTGGAACAGACCGCAGAGACCGATTCATCGGATTCCCAGGGGGATCAGCAGGGCCAGACGATTGTGATGGAAAAAGGGGAGGATACGGACACAACCGTTGTGTCGGTAATTCCGGCGGCAGCGGATTCGACAGCGACACAGACGACGGTGACGCAGAGTAGTGATCAAGAGACATTGCCGTCGACATACCGGGACTCAGCCGGTTCTGTCTACACCATTAAGGTTGCCGGCTCGAAAGTTACTGTAAGCTATAAAAAGCCAAAGAATAAAAAAGTAACCAGTGTCACGATACCGGCAGTCATTACGATCAAAGGTGTCCGTTATCCGGTGCAGTCAGTGACATCGAATGCTTTTAAGAATTGTAAAAAACTAAAGAAAGTCACAGTGGGGAAAAATGTCAATAAGATTGGCAAACAGGCATTTTTGGGTTGTCAGAATTTAAAGACAATGAAGATAAAGACAACAAAACTGACGACTTCTTCAGTGGGCTCAAAAGCATTTAAAAACACCGGTACTAAACTGGTCGTGAGCGTTCCAAAGAAAAAGAAGTCTGCCTATAAGAAAATTTTTATTAAGCGGGGACTCAATAAAAAAGCAACAGTAAAATAAAAAAGAGATACATTGAAGCACGGAGGTAAGTATGCAGCGTATATTGATAGTAGATGATAATCAGGATATTCGTGAAGTGTTGGGCACCTATGTGGCGAAGGCGGGATTTGAGCCGGTTGTGGCACAGGACGGATTTGAGGCATTGGAGATGTTCAAGAAGACATCTCCGGCTGTCATTCTTTTGGATGTCATGATGCCGGGGATGGACGGCTATAAGGTCTGTGAAAAAATTCGGGAAGAGTCAGATGTTCCGATTATTCTTGTGACTGCCAAAGGGGAAGATTATGAGCGCGTCATGGGATTGGATATTGGAGCGGATGATTATATCGTAAAACCATTCAGCGGAGACGAAGTCATGGCGCGTGTGAGGGCAGTTCTCAGACGTATGGGACGAAGTGATGTCACTGAGGAGAAGAAGGTGCTCAATATTGGAGATCTGACGATCAATATTGAGGCATATACGGTTTTTGTCGGGGCGGAGAAGCTTCCGATGACCAAAAAAGAGGTTGAGACCATGTGGATTCTGGCGGGCAATCCGAGTAAAGTATTTACCCGTGACAATTTGCTGGACAGTTTGTGGGGGCAGGATTATTTTGGCGACAGCCGTACCGTGGACTCTCACATCAAGCGCCTGCGCGCCAAACTGGATAAGGTTCCTCATCCGGATTGGGAGATTAAGACAATTTGGGGGCTGGGATACAAATTTGAATTAAATGTCTGATTGGGAGCAAACGATATGAAAAAAATTTTTTGGAGAGTTTTTATCTATTTTGGTGTCGTTCTCCTTGTTTTCAGCATTATGCTTGGCCTTATGTTTACCAGATTCAACCGGACGAATATCGTGGGAGCCTACAAACAGCAGTTGGGAGATCTGGCGAGCGGTGTGGCAAAGCGCACCAGTCAGGCGGCAAAAAATGGAAATGTGGATTCATTTGTAGATTATCTTAAGGCAATTGAGGATTTTTGCAATCTGCAGAGCATCGATATATGGATCGTCTCAAATCCGCAGAATGATTCTGCGCTCGAAGAAGATTATACAAATATGAATTTAGAAGCGGTCGATCTGCCGGTGGAAACACAAAATATTCTGCAATCTGCCTATGACGGAAAGAAGACCAGCTACAGCGACTATGACTCGATCTATCAACAGACGATGCTGCATCTGGCAGTGCCGATTCGTGATAATGACGGGGATGTGACAGGAGTGGTAGTGGCTACCGGTCCCATGGAGATGCAGGAAAATACGATTGTTCAGTATCAGAAATATATGTTTATCTGTGTGATTTCGGGGCTGCTGCTGACCTTATTTTTGGCGCTCTTTTTCTCGCAGCAATTGATTCATCCGATCATTCGGTTGAAAGAAATGGCGCTGGTTCTGGCGGCCGGAAAATATGAGCAGAAGACCGGGATTCACAGACGGGATGAATTGGGACAGCTGGCAGACAGTATGGATATTCTGTCCGAGCGGTTGGTGGAGGCACAGGAGTATCAAAAGCAGACGGAACAGCATCGAAGGGATTTCTTTTCGAATGTCTCCCATGAGCTGCGAACCCCGATCGCTGTGGCGAAGGGATATGCAGACACGCTGGCAGATGGCTATGTGGATGACGAACAAAAAAAGATGGAATATCTAAAGCGGATTCAGCGCGAGTGCGATGGCATGGAGCGTCTGGTGTCGGATCTTCTCATCATGTCTCGTATGCAGAATCCGGATTATCAATTGGATATTGAGGTAATCAATGTGATTGCAGTGGCGCAGGATGCGATGAGAAGTATGCGGATTCTGATGAAAGAAAAAAATCTGACCGGTGAGGTGACCTACGAAGATGAGTGCTCGCTCATTGATGGGGATTATGACCGGGTTCGTCAGCTCTTTGTGATCCTGCTACAAAATGCGGTAAAGTATTCGGATGAAAATACGCAGATTCATGTGCACATTGCGAGAACAGATGGTCAGATCCTTGTCGATGTAAAGGATTTTGGAAGTGTAATTCCGAGGACCGAGTGGGAAAATGTGTTTGAAAAATTTTATCGGGCGAGCAATCACGGGGCGAACGAAGGTTCTGGTCTTGGGCTTGTTGTGGCCAAGAGTATCACGCTCCGGCATGGTGGCACGATCGCGGTCAGCAGCACGAAAGAAGACGGCACAATTTTTAAGATAAATTTTCCAGAAACTTTACAAAAAATTACTTGATATATCTGTCATTTTTGAGTATACTAAAGGTAACTTAATAATATATCCTGAGATGTTCGATAACTCTTGAATTTTTGAACCTACAATACTTTAAACGGGATTCTTATATCTGTAGTCGGATGTCGGGCCGTCACTGCCGGAAACGGTACTATGTATATAGCAACGGAAGGCTGAAGGTTACATGCGGTTGCCCACCTAGCAACGTGCTAGGAGTCAAAAATCAGGAGCCGGCATTTTGGGTTATATTACGAAAGCTATCATGGGGCAGCGATTTTCGCTGCTCCTTGTTGTTTAGGAAAAGAAATGGAGATCAAGATGAGAGATGGATTTGTCAAAGTGGCAGTGTCCTCGCCCGAATTGAGGGTGGCGGACTGTACATTTAATGTTGAGAACTTAATTCATAAGGCGAAAGAGATGGCTGACAGAGGGGTAAAGGTGTTGGCTTTTCCGGAATTTTCTCTTACGGGATATACCTGTCATGATCTGTTTTTGCAGGACACACTTCTTGCGGGGGCGCAGGATGCACTGTGGAGATATAAAAATGAGACAAAAGAGCTTCCTTTGGTATCGGTGGTAGGACTTCCCTATTCACACAGAGGACGGCTGTATAATGTGGCAGCGGTAGTTCATGGCGGAAAGATTCTGGCACTGGTTCCCAAGAGTCACATCCCCATGTATGCTGAATTTTATGAGGGAAGACAGTTTGCCCCATGGGATCAGAATAATGTAAAGATTGTACTTGGATGGGGAGAGGAGACCTTGCTTGGCTGCCGCATTCTTTTTGAAGACATTACGTTTCGTGACCTTACGTTTGCGATTGAGATTTGTGAGGATTTATGGGTTCCGACACCGCCATCCAGTGAGCACGCGATGGCAGGGGCAAATCTTATGATCAATCTCTCTGCCAGTGATGAGCTGACCGGTAAGGCGGATTACCGAAGAGAGCTTGTGAAAAATCAGTCGGCACGGACTCTCTCGGCCTATCTCTATGCGGACGCCTCGGAGGGTGAGTCGACGCAGGATATGGTGTTTGGCGGGCACAATATGATTGTGGAAAATGGAACGATTTTGGAACAGTCAGATCCATTTGCACAGGATCATGATCTGGTCACGGAGATTGATCTGTTCCGTCTCAGAAATGAGAGAAGAAGGATGTCGACTTTTCAACTGTATGAGGATCCAAAGGAATATGGATATGATATCGTGGGATTTTCGCTGGGAGAACTGGAAGAGACCGAATTGACAAGACATTTTTCCAGAACACCGTTCGTGCCACAGACAAAGAGCCACAGGGAAAAGCGGTGTGAGGAGATTTTGGCGATTCAGGCTCATGGACTGGCAAAAAGACTTAGACACATGGGGTGTAAAAGTGCCGTCATAGGACTGTCGGGTGGACTTGACTCGACGCTGGCACTTCTTGTCACGGTTCGGGCCTTTGATCTTCTATCACTGGATCGCTCCGGGATTACAGCTGTCACGATGCCTGGTTTTGGAACAACGAATCGAACGTATGAAAATGCCGTTCTACTCTCGGGACAGCTTGGGACATCGCTCCGGGAAATTTCCATTGAGGATGCCACTCTTCAACATTTTCGTGATATTGGCCACGATGTTGATGTGCAGGATATTACCTATGAAAACAGTCAGGCCCGCGAGCGCACACAGATCCTTATGGATATTGCCAATCAGACCGGTGGCATGGTCATCGGTACGGGGGATATGTCGGAGCTTGCCCTCGGATGGGCTACATACAATGGAGATCATATGTCCATGTATGGGGTCAACAGTTCTGTGCCAAAGACATTGGTTCGCTATCTGGTTCAGTTTTTTGCGGATGTCTCAAATCAAAAAGAGCTTCGCCGGACGTTGTACGATATTCTCGACACACCGGTCAGCCCGGAACTTCTCCCACCCGAAGAGGGGGAGATTTCCCAAAAAACAGAGGATATTGTCGGACCTTATGAACTTCATGATTTCTTCCTGTATTATGTTCTTCGCTGTGGATTTACCCCGGGCAAGATTTATCGGTTAGCGGTCTATACGTTTTGTGAGGGATACGACAAAGAGACCATCTTTCAATGGCTGTATACCTTCTATCACCGTTTTTTCCGTCAGCAGTTCAAACGCTCATGCCTGCCGGATGGACCAAAAGTTGGAACGGTGTCAGTCTCTCCCCGCGGAGATCTTCGTATGCCGAGTGATGCGGCAGATACTCTTTGGAAGGAAGAGTTAGACCGGATTCGTGCGAGCTTTGTTTAGGGCGGCCTTGACGCCTTCAATCAAAAGAGTTTCTGTGTACTTGCTTTTTTCAGAAACTTGAATTTTGTCAATGTCAGTGCCGCGTTTCAGTTCTTTTTCAATTCCCTTGAGAGAGGGCTGGATCAGAGGATACATGGTAGTGACCGATTCTTCCAGATTGACAAAAGAGACCGATTTTATCTGATCGGCATCGACGACCACTTCCAGATTCAGAGTAGCATCCCCCAGTACAATCTCTGAGTTATAGACTCCGGGATTGTAGGGTGTGGCCTGGGCATCTGCACTTGCGCTTGTGTCCTTGTTACGGGACGGAAAGAACATAAAGACAAGAAGTAAAATGAGCAGGATGCCCAATCCGGCAAAAATAGCAGTATAGATTAATTCTTTCATTTGAATGACAACAATTTTTGTCCTTGACATGAAGGAGACCTCCTTTTTGTATGGAGTGAATAACCACGATTAATAATAGTATATGCACGAAAGGGTGAAATGATGTCGCTACAATTTATCTTTGGTGGCTCCGGCAGTGGCAAGAGTACCTATTTGTATCGTATGATCAGCCGGGAGGCGGCAGAACACAGAGATCAAAAGTACTGGATTTTAGTTCCGGATCAATTTACTTTACAGACGCAAAAAACAATGGTAGAAATGAGCGGGAACAATGGGATACTCAATGTGGATGTCTTGAGTTTTCATCGTCTTGCCTACCGGGTTTTTGAGGAAGTTCCCGTTCTTCAAAAGACAGTCTTAGAAGACATGGGAAAAATGATGCTTTTGAGAAAAGTCCTGTCGGAGCAAAAAGACAATCTGACATATTTCAAAAGAGGATTGTATAAGCCGGGATTTTTGGATGAGTGCAAATCATTTCTGTGTGAACTGATGCAGTATGCGATTCATGAAGATGATTTTGACCGGATGGAAGAAATCTTTGAAAAAGACACTCTTATGTTGTGCAAGATCCGGGATCTTCGCTTGATTTATTGCGCTTTAAAAGAGAAAATGGGGGATACATATATGATGGCAGAGGAGCTGATTCCCCAACTGTCCGGTGTCGTGGCGGGCATCTCATCTTTGCGGGACAGTGTGATCTGTCTGGATGGTTTTACCGGATTTACACCAACTCAGTATGAACTGCTCGGAGAATTGATGCGGGTCTGTGACCGGATGCTTGTTACCGTGACGACCGACCGCACGCATAAGAGGGGAGATGTGTTTGCCATCAGTACCGACACGATCCGGAAACTTACCGATCTGGCAAAAGAGACCGGAACGATTGTAGAGGAGCCGGTTTTGACCGGGGATGGGGAGGACAGGGTTCCCTACCGGTTGCTAAAAAGCAATTCTCTGCGTTTTTTGGAAGAACATCTTTTTTCGTATACCGGAGAAGTCTGTCCGGAAGAACACCCGGATCTTTTTGTGCGTGTCTGCAAACGGGCATCGGATGAAGCGTCCTACGTCGCAAGAGAAATAAAGAGATTGGTAAAAGAAGAATCGTTTCGCTACGATGAAATCGCTGTGGTGACAGGAGATATATCCGCCTACGAAGCTTCTCTCACCCGTGCCTTTGACAGAATGAATATCCGTTATTTTATGGATTATAAAAAGAATATGGGAGCGAATGCGATGGCGGAGTATGTCCTCTCTTTCATGGCGATGTATCGAAAAAACATGGATTATGAAAGTACTTTTCGATTCCTTCGATGTGGTCTGTCTCCCCTGACGAGAGAAGAGACCGATGTTCTTGAAAATTATGTGATTGCGCAGGGGAGAAGGGGCATTCGTTCTTATCAACAGGAGTGGAAATATGAAGTTGCGAGAACGGATCTGGTTCTTGTAAATGAGTACAGACAAAAAATGATGGATTCTTTGCAAGAGACGATCAAACGGCTCCGAGGTGGCAAGAAAACGGTGCGCACCTTTACCGGGATCATCTACCAATTAATTGTCGATAACCGTCTCTATGAGAGGATTCAGGAACAGAGCCATTGGTTCGAAGAGGAGAAAAATCTGATTCTCGCCCGGGAATACCGAAGTATTTATCGGCTCATGATGGAATTGTTGAATGAGCTCGTTGAATTGCTTGGGGATCAGGAGGTGACATTCCGGGAGTATGAGGAACTGTTGAGTGCCGGAATTTCAGAGGGACTCATTGGCTTCGTCCCACCGACATCCAATCAGGTCATAGTGGGAGATGTTGAGAGAAGTCGTCTGGGACAGATTCGGGCATTGTTTTTTCTTGGCGTGAATGATGACAAAATTCCAAAAGTACAGGGCACTCAGGGGATTTTGTCCGAGAGGGAGAGAAAACGGATCGAAGAGGCCGGCATTGAACTGGCTCCGACACCGGAAAAACAGGCGGGAATTGAAAAATTCTATCTGTATCTGACCATGACAAAGCCATCGCAGCGCCTATACATGACTTATTCGAAGATGGATGATGCGGGGGACAGCAAAAGACCTTCCTATCTGATACAAAAGGTAATGTCACTGTTCTCTCATGTGACGTTGGAGGAGGACGAAAAAGATCCCTCGCTCTCGCGAGTTCTTGGCGATGATAGGGGAAAGTCGTATCTGATCCGGCATCTGTCCGACCGATCCTATGGAAAGGATCCGGTCTTTTGGGAAATTGCGTCGTATTATAAAAAGACAGAACCGGAGCTGATTTCCTCTCTTTTTCGGGCAGCGGACGAAAAGAAGGAACTGTCTCAATTGTCAAAAGAGGCGGCAGACCGATTGTATGGAGAGGAAATCTGGGGAAGTGTCTCCCGGCTTGAAATGTTTGCCAAATGTCCCTATGCCCACTTTGTTTTCTATGGTTTGGGACTCAGTGAGAGAGAGGAGTACACGGTGCAGCCGATGGACTATGGAAATATCTTTCACCGGTCAATGGAACATTTTTCGCACCGCATGGAAGAGCTTCACACCGATTGGCACCGTCTGAGCAGTGATCAGGCACTGGAAATGGCAGAGGAGTCGGTTGATTATGTGATTCAGGATTATCGGGGAGATATGTTCTCGCAATCACACAGGGTTGCCTATACGGTTCAGCGGATCAAACGTGTGATGTGCCGCGCAGTCTGGGGGATGTGGAGACAGATGCAGGAGGGAAATTTTTCGCAGAAAGAATCCGAAGAATCCTTTTTTGTGAATCTTTTACTGGATGAAAATAAAAAAATGAAGCTGCAAGGAGTCATTGACCGGGTGGATACTTGTGAATCTGAGGACAAAACACTGATAAAGATTGTTGATTATAAGAGCAGTAAACAGCAGCTGAGCCTGGACCGGGTCTACTATGGCCTTCAATTGCAGCTGCTGACCTATATGCAGGCAGCAATTGAACTTGAGAGTCGGGGCAAAGGACAAAGAGAGTGTGTGCCTGCGGCAATGTTGTACTACCCTATTCATGAGCCGCAGATGGAGTGGAGAGCGGAGTCCGAGCAAGAGAGAGAGATTCGGGAAGAAAGGGAATTCCGCTGTAGCGGTTATGTGAACGAAGATCCTAAAATTTTGGAGAAGCTGGAGAACGATCTGGTAAAAGACGGAGTTTTGCAGCCACAGAGTGCAAGGAGCATTCCGGTCCGGATCAATAAAAAAGAAGAATTTGTCGAGAGGGATTCCTGCGTGTTGACGACCGAACAATTCAAAGAACTGATGTCACATACGAATGAGAAATTAAAAGAATTTGGGACAAGGATCTTTGAGGGAGAGATCAAAGCAGCACCATATGGTCTGTCCGGGCACTGCGGTTGTGACTATTGCGGACTGAGTGGGATGTGCGGAATGGAGTTAAGACAGCAAAAAGATCGAATCCGGGAACTTGAGCCGATGAGAGAAGAAGATGTATGGGAGGCGCTGCATGAGAGAGATTCAGTGGACAAAAGATCAGAAGAAAATCATTGAGCAAAGAGATGCGAACATACTGGTGTCGGCAGCGGCGGGCTCCGGTAAGACAGCGGTTTTAGTCGAGCGCATTTTCCAGCGGCTGACAGACCTCACAAAGCCAATCGATATTGATCAATTTGTAGTCGTGACATTTACGCGGGCGGCCGCCTCGCAAATGAAAGACAGGCTGATGGAACGGATTGAAAAAGCGCTGGAGAAGAATCCGCAGGACAGACATTTGCAAAGACAGATGGCACTGCTGCCGTCAGCACACATATCGACCGTGCACAGTTTTTGCGGATATGTCATCCGGAACTATTTTCACAGGATTGGCCTGGATCCATCCTATCGACAGGGGACAGTCAGCGAACTTGCCCTCATAAAAAAAGAAGTTATGGGCGAGCTGTTAGAAGAGGAATATGAACAGCAAAGAGAAGACTTTATGTATCTTGCACAGCTTCACAGCTATAACCGGTCCGATCAGAAAATGGAAGAGCGGATTCTGGAGATCTATGACAAGGCGATGAGCGAGCCCTTTCCGGATCAATGGTTTGAAAGAATGAAGGATTTTTTTAATGTTTCAACAAAAGAGGAGTGGGAAGCTTCTCCGGTTGTCCGGTTTGTGATGGAGCAGCTTCATCTCACTGCGAAGGGACTTAATTCGCTTGCCGGTCAGTTGATCGGGGAGTGCCAGCAGCCGGACGGACCGTATATGTATCTGCCAATGATTGAAGAGATTCAGCAGATTGCAGAGGATTTGGAACAAATTCGGGACTATGAGAGAGCGCGAGAATATCTGTCGCGCATTGTCTTTTCAAGACTTTCTGGCAAAAAAGATGATTCGGTCAGTGAAGAAAAAAGAGAGTATGTGCGCGCAAAACGGGATATGTGCAAAAAGATTCTTGCCAAGGTACAGAGCGGGTACTTTGAACAGTCCATCGAGGAAAACCTAAGAGATTTAAAATGCATGGGAGATTCAATTCTCACCCTCATTCGTCTTGCAAAATCTTTTAAAGATCGCTTTTCGGCAGAAAAAAGAGAGAGAAATTTGGTCGATTTTCACGATTTAGAACAATTTGCCCTGGAGATCTTGCTTGAGTGGGATGAAAAGAGTCATCAATATGTGCGCTCCGATGCGGCAAGAGAGCTCGCGGAATACTTTGAGGAGATTATGATTGATGAGTATCAGGACAGCAACCGCGTACAGGATACGATTTTGAATGCCGTCTCCCGAAATGGGATGGAGGACCGGTTTTCCAATCTTTTTATGGTGGGAGATGTCAAACAGAGTATCTATCGGTTTCGCAATGCCTGCCCCGAATTGTTTGCCCAAAAACTGGATATCTATTCCGCGACAGGAGACAAGACCGGCATACGGATTGATCTTCATCAGAATTTTCGAAGCCGTCCGAATGTGCTTGAGGGAACGAACTGTGTGTTTGAGAAAATGATGCACCGGGATTTGGGGGGAGTTGAGTACGATGAGTCAGCCAGACTGACACCCGGCAGAGAATTCATCGAGACCGATCAGAATGTGGCAAAGGCGATTGATACCTATGTGATCATGGGAAAATTGGATGCAGAGGCAGAGGCCGTTCTCACCGCAAAAAAAATTCAGGAAATGGTCGGTGGACCGAATCCGCTGATGATTCAGGATAAGGATGAAATCAGAGGTGTATCCTATCGGGATATCGTAATTCTGACGCGAAAAACAAAAGGAGTGGGACAGACGTATTATAATGTTCTTGCGCAGGCGGGGATTCCGGTGGTCATGGATCACACACAGGGATTTTTTGAGACCAGAGAAATCCAGATTATGACCCAGATGTTTCAGATCATTGATAATCCCAGAGAGGACATCCCGCTTGCCGGTGTCCTTTGCAGTCCACTCTTTGGGTGGACGGAAGATGAGCTTGCGCAAGTGCGGGCCAATCACAGAGGAGAAGATCTGTACAAGACACTGTGTGATTATGAGGGAGAAGTGCTGAGGGAAAAGAAGGACTATTTTCTCTCAGTCTTAGAGCGACTGCGCAAAAAAACAGAATATGCACCGGTGTATGAATTGATCCGGGACATCTATGATGAGACGGGAATCTATGATTCCGTCCGAATGATGAAGGACGGCCGACAGAGAACGGCAAACATGGATGGATTAATGGAGCAGGCAAGAGAATTTGACGCTTCGACGTATCACGGACTTCACGCTTTTGTTCAATATATACGAAGGATTAAAGAACAAAAGGAGGAGATGGGGGAAGTGAACACAGTCGGTGAGGAAGAAGATGTTGTTCGGATCATGACGATTCACAAGAGTAAAGGTCTGGAATTCCCGGTCTGTTTTCTTCTCGGTATGGGAAATCCTCTGCGCTCCGATGACACCTCTTATCTCACCATTCAGCCGGAACTGGGGATCGCTTCCGTGATTGAGGATTCTCAGACGCGGACGAAAAAGGAAAATCTTTTTCACTCGGTCTTAAAGCAGCAGAATAAACTTGCCAATCTGGGAGAAGAATTACGCATTCTCTATGTGGCGATGACCCGCGCACAGGAAAAACTTATCTTAGTGGGCTGTGCCAAAGAGGTGGAAGGCGGTTCTTCCGATTATCTGGGAAGAAGCCGGATAAAGACATATTTAGACATGGTTCTGCCGGCCGCACTCACAGAAAACGAGTGGTTTTGTGTCACTCCTGTCGAGAGGGAGGAACTGATTCTGCAAGAGATGTCGGATCAGATCCAGGACCGAATTGAGACAGAAATATTATATAATTTTGACACATCTGTTGTTTATCATGAATCACTACACAGAGAACTGGAAGAATCTGACAGGGACAAGTCAGAACCCAAAGAGCCACTTCCGGTGAAGCTCTCCGTGTCCGAGTTAAAGATAAAGTCAATGGAAGAACAGGACTGGGAAGATTTTTCGATACTTTCGCACGAGCAGGAGGATCTTGAGATGCCGGTTCCGGATTTTATCCGTGCCAAAGAGGAACTGCCACAGCGCAGGGGGGCAGCCTATGGAACCATTTGGCATCAGGTGATGGCAGCGATCGACTTTGAGAAAACATCCACAAAGGAAGAGATTGAAGAGGCTGTTGAAGATCTTATACGGAGCGGTCGTCTCCGGGAGAACGAGAGAGCGGTTCTCAATATAGGAAAACTAAAAGCTTTCTTTGATTCCTCATTGGGAAGGGCGATGCGTGAGGCAAAGATAAGAGGGACACTGAAAAGAGAACAGCCATTTGTAATCAGCAAACCTGCCTGTGAGATCTATCCCGACCGCACAGAATCCGATGAGATTCTGATTCAGGGAATTATGGATGCCTATTTTGAGAGTGAAGACGGACTGGTTTTGATGGATTATAAGACCGATTCAATCAAGGAGGGACAGGAAGAGATTCTCATTGACCGGTACCGGACACAGATGGAATTGTACTGCGAGGCATTAGAGAACATCATGGGAAAACCCGTGTCATCCTGTGTGCTCTACTCATTTTCGCTGGGAAAAGAAATTACGATGACACGAAAATCCGGATAGGAGGAAGACGATGTATGAAGAATTTGCCGATGTCTATGATCGTCTGATGGGAGAAATCCCATATGGGGAGTGGGCGGAGCGCATTCGAAAATTTCTGCACGATAAAGGCATTGTGGAGGGGACGGTCTGTGAACTCGGATGTGGAACCGGAACGATGACAGAGCTTATGGCAGATGCCGGATATCACATGATCGGGATCGACCAATCTCCGGATATGCTTGCCCTGGCGCAGATCAAAAAAGAGACAAGCGGGAACGATATTTTATATCTGAACCAGGATATGGAAGAAATGGTGCTGGCAAAACCGGTGGATGTTGTGATCAGCGTCTGTGACTCGCTAAATTACATATTAGAAGAGGAATCACTTGACAAGGTATTTGCAAACGTGAGAAAATACTTGAGAAAAGATGGCTACTTTATCTTTGATATGAAGACGGAGTACTGTTATTCGGTCATCATGGGAAACCGTATATGGGCGGATCAGGATGAACTGACCGGTTGTATATGGGAAAACAATTACGATGAAGAGGAACAGATCAATGAGTATCAGGTCACGGTTTTTCAAAAAAAGCCGGACAATGAGCTGTATCAGAGATTTGAAGAAATACATTATCAGAGGGCGTATGCGACGGAAGTGATCACCGGGCTGCTTCAGAAACAACAGTTTTCGGTGGAGCGGTGTATGGATGAGAACTGGCAGGATTACATACCCCAAAAGAGTGAAAGAATGTACGTGATAGCAAAAGCTTCGTAGGCAGGAATGCCGGATTGAGAGGAATGTATGAACAAAAAAAAGATAGGATGGATGATAGGCTGTGTTGTATTGGTCTGTGTTGTTTTTTCGCTGGCAGGAAGAAACCCGGTTGTGGCTGCCAATGAGACCGGTATCGTGACCGCGGAGAGTCTCAATGTGAGATCGGCTGCGGGAACGGAGAATACATCCATTACGAAAATAACAAAGGGAACGACCGTGACTATTTTGGAGACGACGCAGGACTCCACGGGTGCTTCGTGGTATAAGATTTCTGTCGTGCAAAACGGCTCCGAGGTGACCGGATATGTGAGTGCGGCATATATCGCAGTGGGCACAGAGGTGACACCGACATCGACCGTATCTGCGACGCCGACACCGGTGCCATCCAACACAGCGGCACCCGTTTCGACCGTGACCTATCGGAATGAGACCACCTACAGTGAAATCCTCATTCCGGCAAAAATTTTGAAAAAAGCGGTCGTCTACAAAAAAGCGGGGGGATCCCAAAAAAAGATAGCGAAGAAAAAAGTATCGCTTCCCAAGAAAAAGAAAATTAAACTTCTCGGTGAAAAGACCGTAAAGAATCAAAAATATTTTAAGATACGATTTAAGTGGAAGGGGAAAACACGAACCGGCTATGTCAAGAATCAATTGATTCAGATTACATCCGCAACGAAGGCAGCCGTAAAGATCACGAATGTCAAAGCAAAAGTGAAAGTGCGAAAGAAGGCCGGATTCTCATCGGCATATTTAAAAGATGGCTCCACGGTCATCTCCATTCCGAAAAATACCATCGTGACGATAAAAAAAGATACGAAACCGAAGAAGAAAACAGCGAGATGGTATCAGGTTTCCTTTTCTTATAATGGAAAGACAAAGAAGGGCTATATTCATTCGAAATATACAAAACTTACGAAAAAGCCGACGGTAAAAAAAGTAAAAGTGGTGGCATTGTCAGACACCGATTTTGAGAAGATGCTCACCCAACAGGGATTCCCGGATTCCTATAAGGACAGTCTGAGAGCCCTGCACAAGAGCTATCCGTTCTGGGAATTTCGCGCTTATCAGACCGGAGTGAAGTGGGAGGATGCTCTGGCAAATGAGTGCAAGTTAGGAGTGAATCTCATCTCAAACTCCAAATCGGTGGCATGGAAATCCACAGAGGAAGGAGCGTACGATGCGTCTACGGGAACCTGGAAGGTATTTGATGGGACTTCCTGGGTGGCGGCATCCAGCACAGCAATCTCCTATTATATGGATCCGCGGAACTTTTTAAATGACCGCAATATTTTTCAATTTGAATTGTTGGAATATCAGTCACAGTATCAGACCAAAGATGGCGTGGCGATCATTTTGAACAATACGCCTTATTCCAATCAGTCCTATACCTATCCCGATATTTCAACGGGCAAGGACCGGACAATTACATATGCGGACACATTTATTGAGGCTGCGGCATCTTCGGGTGTCAGTCCGTATCATCTGGCATCACGTATGAAACAGGAGGTTGTCACCAGTGCAACGACTGTCAGCTCAGCAGTCAGTGGCAATCACAGCACCTATCCGGGAATATATAACTTCTATAACATAGGAGCTGTCAGCAGCTCGAATCCGGTTGCCAATGGTCTGAAGTGGGCGAGTACGGGGACGACTTATCTTCGCCCGTGGACCAATCCTTACCGCTCGATCGTGGGAGGGGCAAGCTACATAGGAACCAGCTATATTAACAAGGGACAAAATACACTGTATTTGGAGAAATTCAATGTAACGGCAAATTCCCGTTACAATCATCAATATATGACCAATGTTGAGGCCGCTTATTCGGAGTCGATTAAAACGAAAAAAGCTTATGAGGAAATGCTCAACACAACACCAATTGTGTTCTCCATTCCGGTCTATGAAGAGATGCCGGAGGCAGTCAGTGTAGCACCGAATTAAAGGAGTGTGGGATGTGTTAAGTAAGATTCGAACAGGATGGATTCTCTTTGCGCTGTGCATCTGTGTGGTTTCCTGCATCTGCTCAATCGAGGCAAAGGCAGCAAGCGGAGTGATTGAGTTCACGACAGCGAATTCTGAGCAGATAAAAGGGGAAGAATTTACGGTGGTATGCCAGCTGACATCTTCCGAGGCTTTTTTGGACGTGTCGTTTGATATCGTTTATGATTCGGATGTCTTAAGATTTGTCAGTGGCGGGAAAAAAGTGAGTGGGGGCAATGGTGTGCTCCATGTGGAATCGACCGGCAATGATACCGCCAGCTATAAGAAGACATTCTCCCTGCAATTTGTTGCCGCCAAAAAGGGTGATACGGTTCTGGCGGTCAATGGGGCGATTCAGGTATTAGGAGAAGATGGCACCGCTTTTTCCATCTCCAGCAACCAGCTTCTCTTATCTGTGATTAACAAAAAAGCCAAAGTGCAGAGCACAAAAGAACCAAAAGAAACAAAAAAACCAAAAGCTACGGAGAAGCCAAAGAAAACAAAAGAACCGGCAAAGAAGACACAGGTTCCGGAGCCGACAAAGGTTCCCAAAGAGGAATCCGGGGAAAAAGAGAAGAAAGACATAGCGTTTGGTGTGACCCTGGATGGTCAGACGATTACAATTAAAAATTCGTATGAGTTTGAAGTTTTAGATCCGTCCGGGCTCGAGAATGTCCCGGCAGGGTATATTCAGACGAGCATTGATCTGGACGGAGTCAAGGTGCCGACATTTACGTTGGAGTCGGATCTTGACAACAACTATCTGCTGCTCTATCTCAAAGGCCCTTCCGGAAACAGCACGCTGTATCAGTATGACAGGGAAGAAAAGACATTGCAGCGATATACGGGAGATTTAGTGAAAAGAGCGAACCAGGGTGCTTATCAATCGCGTAATAACGAACAGGATTCTGTGTCAAACTATATATTATTTGGAATCATCGCTGTTTTGATCATCTTGATCCTCTGCATGTTGATTACCATGTTAAAGATGGCGATGAAAAAGAAAGATGTTTTTTGATGTAGGAGGAACAGTAAAAAATGAAGAAAAATTTCACCGAAGAGGCTGAAAAAGTGTTGGGGAAAGCGGCCAAATTTGCTGCCAAGACCAATCATCCGCTGATTGGATCCGAGCACTTACTCTACGGACTGAGTGCAGCACCGGGAATTGCCTCGCGGGTGCTCAAAGAAAATGGACTGGACAAAGAGACCATAAGGTTTCATATAGAGAATTATTGTGGCACTGGAAATGTTGCCCTTTTAGAGGGAAAAGAGAGTGAGCTTTCTCCTAAATTTGAGGAGATTATTAACAAGAGTCAGGAAGAAGCCAAAAATCTCGGGGTGGACAGAATCGGAACAGAGCATCTGCTCTTGACGATTCTAAAAGATATCAGTTGTGTGGCATATCAGATTTTGCTTGCAACAGAGACCAATATCCAAAAAATTTATCTGGATATTGCGACGACGATCGGGATTGATGTGGCGACAGCCAAAAACGACTTGCTCGCCAGCCGGACGAAAAATCGCAAGAATCAATCCGCAACACCGATGCTGGATCAGTATGCAAGAGATCTGAATCAGATGGCGCGCGAGGGAAAGGTGGATCCGGTTCTTGGCAGAGAGGACGAGATCTCCAGCGTGATTGAGATTCTCAGCCGTCGGACGAAGAACAACCCGTGCCTGATTGGAGAACCGGGCGTTGGAAAAACGGCCATTGCAGAAGGGCTGGCAGCGAGGATTGAAGAGGGAAATGTACCGTCGTCCATCGAGGGGAAAAGAGTTCTTACGGTGGATCTGGCAGGGATGGTCGCCGGCTCTAAGTACCGGGGTGAGTTCGAAGAGAGGATGAAACGGATTCTGCGGGAGACAAAGCAGAGTCAAAATGTTCTCTTGTTTATTGATGAACTGCACACCGTGATCAGTGCAGGCGGTGCCGAAGGGGCGATCAATGCCTCCAATATTCTCAAACCGGCTCTGGCAAGAGGCGAGATACAGGTCATTGGTGCCACCACGCAGGAAGAGTATCGCAAACATGTCGAAAAGGATGCGGCACTGGAGAGGCGGTTTCAACCAGTAGTTGTAGAGGAGCCGACACAGGCACAGACTCTGACGATGCTGAAGGGACTGAGAAGCCGCTATGAGGATTATCATCATGTGACCATCAGCGATGAGGCGCTCGAGGCAGCCGTGCGTCTTTCTGTTCGATATGTCAACGACCGCTTTTTGCCGGACAAGGCCATTGATCTGATTGATGAGGCGGCTGCCAGATTTCGACTGATGATGTTGACGGGCAGGACAGAAGCGCTCAAAGAAATGCAGGAGAGGGAGACCGATCTTTATGAGCAGAGAGAACGTGCGCTGATCGCAGGGGATATGGATCTGGTACTCAGCATCCGTGAAGATGAGAGAGCGCTTGAGGAGAGAATACAAAAAGAAAAGAAAAAGAACGAAAAAAGAGAGAAAAAATCAGACAATGTTCTGCGCGAGAAACACGTGGCAGAAGTTGTGGCTAGGTGGACGCATATACCAGTGACAAAACTGGCTGAGGAAGAAGTCGAGAGATTAAAAAAACTAGAAGAAATTCTGCATGAGCGCGTGGTAGGACAGGACGAGGCCGTACAGGCGGTATCGCGTGCGATTCGAAGAGGCCGGGTGGGATTGAAGGATCCAAGACGTCCCATCGGATCGTTTTTGTTCTTAGGACCGACGGGAGTGGGCAAAACGGAGCTCAGCAAAGCCTTGGCAGAAGCTGTTTTTGGATCGGAGAAAGATATGATCCGTGTCGATATGTCGGAGTATATGGAGAAACAAAGCGTTTCCAAAATGATCGGTTCTCCACCGGGATATGTCGGATATGAAGAGGGCGGACAACTCAGCGAAAAGGTCAGAAGAAAGCCATATTCCGTTCTTTTGTTTGATGAGATTGAAAAAGCTCATCCGGATGTGTTCAACATGCTTCTTCAGGTGTTGGAAGATGGACACATCACCGATGCACACGGCAGAAAAATTGATTTTAAAAATACGATTATTATCATGACATCCAATGCGGGAGCAAACCGGATTATCGCTCCTAAAACATTGGGCTTTGGCCAGAATCCGAGTGCTGAGGACAATCACCGCAAGATGAAAGAAGGTGTCATGGAGGAAGTAAAACATATTTTCAAACCGGAATTTATCAACCGGATTGATGAAATGATCGTATTCCACGTGCTGGATAAAGAGCATATCCAACATATCACCAAAATGCTTGCGGACTCTCTGGTTCAGCGCGTAGAGGAGCAGATGGCAATTGAGCTGGAGATTGCAGATGAAGTGATAGAGTATGTGGCAGAAAAAGGGTTTGACAGGGATTATGGTGCCCGTCCGATTCGAAGAGCGCTTCAGACACAGGTAGAGGACGTTTTGGCAGAGGCCGTTTTGAGTGGTGAGATCAAGATGGGAAACAAAGCGAAAATGTTCTTGAGAAAAGAAGACAATAAAAAATCTGTTTTTGTTCAAAAATCATAAAAAAAAGGATAGAAAAAACAACAATTCTATTGTATACTGATAGTATAAAAAAAATTGAGGGCGATGGCCTGTACCGTGAACAAAACAAAGGAGGATATGAATATGGGTGTCGTGGAGCAGTTGATTACAAAGACCGATGAGGGCACATTGAATTTTGGCAATTATCTTTTGGACTCGAAAACCAAAAAAGATGGTTTTAAATTTGAGGGAGCATCCTATAAGATTAAGACGTTCAAGGAGATTACCAAGTTAGAGCGCAATGGTGTCATGGTATATGAATCCGTGCCTGGATCAACAGTGACAAATTTTAAGGGGAATCAGGATGTCGTAGAATTTGATGTGGAGGCAGCAGGAGATATCAGTTTTACATTAGAGATGGAGCCATCATCCGAGTATAAATTGGTAGTAAATGGTGTTTCGTCAGGACGGATTCCGACCAATGTCGGAGGTAAGCTCAATGCCAGTCTGGAACTGGATGAGGGAAGTAAGGCAAGCGTTAAGATTGTAAAATGTTAAGATTTTCATATAGTAACAGCGAAGTGAGATGACTCGCTTCGCTGTTTCTATCTATACGGTTCATAAACAGGGGTAGAGGACAAATGGCAAAAGAAAAGACAGTATTTTTTTGTAAAGAGTGTGGTTTTGAAGTCAGCAAATGGCAGGGACAGTGTCCGGGATGCCATGCGTGGAATACATTAGTTGAGGCCCCTTCTTTGGGAAAGGGAAAGAAAAGCCGCGCGATGTCACCGGCTGCTTTGGGACAATTCAGAGCGGACAAACCGGCACGCCTGAATGAGATCGAGAGCCAGAAAGAGTGCCGGCTGACGACAGGAATGTCAGAACTTGACAGGGTTCTTGGCGGTGGAATTGTCCCGGGATCTCTGATTCTGGTGGGGGGAGATCCGGGAATTGGGAAATCCACTCTGCTCTTGCAGGTATGTCGACTCCTGTCGGATAAATCCATAAAAGTTCTCTACGTATCCGGTGAAGAATCGGCAAGGCAGATTAAGATGAGAGCTGAGAGAATCGGAAAATTTTCGGATGAATTGTATCTGTACTCAGAGACATGTATGGGAACCATCCTCCAGGCGGTGGAGCAGATACAGCCGGGGATTCTCATTGTGGATTCGATTCAGACGATCTTCGAGGAGGGTGTGGATGCAGCTCCGGGAAGTGTCAGTCAGGTCAGAGAGGTGACCGGTACCTTGCTGCAGCTGGCAAAGAGCAAAAATATCACGGTTTTTATTGTCGGACACGTTACAAAGGAAGGAAATGTGGCGGGACCGCGTATGCTTGAGCATATGGTTGATACCGTATTGTATTTTGAGGGTGACAAGACTGCGATGTACCGCATCCTCAGAGGTGTCAAAAACCGATTTGGTTCCACAAACGAAGTGGGAGTTTTTGAGATGAGAAATCAAGGATTGATGGAAGTGCCGGATCCGTCTGCGTTCATGTTGGAGGGAAGGCTGGAACATGAGGCGGGGTCGGTGGTTGCCTGTACCATGGAAGGAAGCCGGGCCTTTTTGATTGAAGTTCAGGCCCTGGTATGCCAGACAAATTTTCCAATGCCCAGAAGGACGGCAGTGGGAACAGACTTTAACCGCGTGAACTTATTGATGGCGGTACTTGAAAAGAGATTGGGAATCCGCATGGGCGACTGCGATGCCTATGTCAATGTGGCAGGGGGAATGAAGGTGATGGAACCGGCGCTGGATCTTGCCCTGGTAGCCGCACTTTTGTCCAGTCACAGTGGTCAGAGTCTCCCGGATGGAACCCTGCTGTTCGGTGAGGTGGGATTGGTGGGCGAGGTGCGTGCCGTCTCACAGGCAGAGCAGCGAGTTGCTGAGGCGATCAAGAGCGGGTATGACCGATGTATTTTGCCAGAGAGTAACCGCCAGTCCATACTCAAGGCCGGCAATCTGGATGTCAGCGGTATGAAACTGGCGGGAATCAAACATATTCGGGAAATAACCAATCTTTTCTAATCTTCAAAATCAGAGAAGAAAATCGGAAGCCTCTCTTTAAAGACGTTCAAGGCCATGTTTGCGACCTCTCTCATCTGCGGATGGGCATGGGAGTCACAGCGCAGCCGGAAAAAATTTCTCCACGCACGAAGATTCATGGTGATGACAATTTCGGTTTTCAGACTGTTCGGCAAAAGAGAACGTGCCTCTTGCGGCGTGGCGCCGAGCTCTATCATTTTAAAATAGGACTTTTCTGCATTTTCCATGGCCTCAGTCCAAACTTCATATTTGGCGCGGTCCTTTTCATTATTCAAATCATATTGAAAGCCGCTGGCCAGATCGATCACTGTGATTTCATTTCCGAACTTATCATTTGAATAATTACAGTACCGGGTGCTTTCCTGACTGTAGCTTGCGATCCGGTGACGTACAATCTCATGGGTAATACCGCGGTCGCAAGTCATACGAACCGTGACAGATTCGTGTTCAATCACGGATTCATGTCCCCTCTTTAAAATGTTCTGGATAAAACGCTCTGCGGACTCATCGGAGATATTATTTTCACTTTTATAGCACACGCGTCCGATTCGCTCAATTTTTTTTATAATTCTTGGATATTCATCCATATCAATAATTTCAATCTCAGGTTGAATGATTTTCATGGTGTTTTCCATTACCTCCTTTGTGTTCAATGAACTAAGTATAACGTAAAAAAAAGGATATTTCAACTCAAATCTTGAATGGGGGTTGTCAGTGATTATTTGCTGTAAACTAAATTTATCAAATGGTTGCAAAAAACAAAAAAGATTGCTATAATAAAGATAATATTCATGTGTGTCTTAAATAGAAATTAAAGATGATTGGAGTGATTGAGTTGACGGAGATGAGACAGGCATTTGACCGGGGAATCCCCAAAATTAATGTCGGAATGCGACTTAAGATTCTGGTTCCTGTGATTTGTGTGAACATTATCATTGCAGCGGTTCTGAGCGCATTGATTTTTGGTGAATTTAAGGATCAGTGTACTGAGACGGCAGCGCAGGGAGCACTGTCCATGGTGACGATGGCAGAGGCGAGAATCGATGGAAGTACGATGCAGAATGTCGGGACAGACGGAGCGGATTCTACGAGTTATATGTTGGTATATGATTCCATTGAGAACATTGTTGACAGTGTCGGGGTGGATCGTATTTATACAGTTGGCAAGGATGCCTCGGGTCAATTGTGTTATCTGGTGGACATATATGCAGATGAGAGAGAGGGGGAGGCGACCGGAACGACATTGGATGATTTTGTTCAGTTAAATGCGCAGGTCACTATGAATAACAACATTCCATTCGCTCACAAATCAATCCGCAAAAGCGGAGATAAACAAGTGATTATTGCAGCAGCACCGGTGACGACAAAGTCACAGGAAGTTGTCGGAGCTGTTTTTATCGAATATGACGCACAGAATCTACAAAAATCGATATCCGGCACGAGAATTCAGGTTATTTTGGTGGCGATTCTTTTGGTTGTTGTCTGCTCAGTATTGATCTTGTTTATTGTCGGAAATATTTTGCAGAGCGTATCCAAGGTAAATCGCAAGATCAAAGATATCGTTGAGACGGACGGAGATCTGACACAGAAGATTCATGTTAAGTCGACGGACGAGGTCGGTGCCATCGCGGGCAATATCAATGCTTTGTTGGAATACATAAGAAACGTTATCTCCAATATTTCAGTAAATACCAAACAGCTGAATGAATATCTGCATCTGTCCAGTGACAATGCAGAGCGCTCGCACGACAAGATTACTTTGATATCCGATAATATCCTGCAGATGAGCGCAGCGATGGAGCAGACCATGGCGAGTGTGCAGGAGGCGGACGATGCGATGACCCGCATGAACAATTACGTAAAAGAGATGGATCAGCAGATTGCGGATGGTACACAGCTTGCTTCGTCCATTGATAAAAAGACATCCGGACTTGTCTCGGAGACAAAAGACAAGACACTGGAAGTTGAGCGCATGGCAGCGGAGATTGAGGCTTCCCTGAAAGAAAAAATCGAAGAATCACAGCAAGTGCAGAATATCAATGCGCTGACGGATAAGATTTTGGAAATTTCTTCCCAGACCGAGCTGTTGGCATTGAATGCAAATATTGAGGCGGCAAGGGCCGGCGAGGCAGGAAAGGGATTTGCGGTTGTTGCCGGTGAAATCGGAAAGCTGTCCAAGGACACGACAGACAGCGCAGAGGAAATTCGAGAGATCAGTGGAGTGGTGCTCTCGACCGTTCACGATCTGGCAGAGGAAGCAGAGAAGATGCTGGCATTTTTGCAAAAGCAGACTCTGTATGGATATAACCAATTGATTGAGACGGGCACGCAATACAGTGATGATGCGGCAAGTTTTTACCGCGTTATGGATGACTGTATGAAACAGGCAGATGAGCTTGCGAAGGAAATTGATACGATCAAGCACTCGATGACAGATATTCTTTCCGCGGTAGAAGAGAGTACGAATAACATTGAAAAAGTAACGGTTAGTGTTGATAATCTCTCTCAGGATCTGTATCAGAACAAAGAGCAGTCCGACAGCAACCTGGCAGCAACGGACAACTTAGAGAATGAAGTGAACAAATTTATTATATAATGGAAGGGGTTTTTCAGATGAAGAAAAAAGTATTTGCCATTGTCTTATGTATGATAATGGTCATGATAACCGGTTGTGGTAAAAGTGATATGATGGTATTGACACCGAACGGAGATGCGGTGATACAGAGTGATGGTACCTCTCAAAATACTGCTTCGGAAAGCAAGAGCGATGATACGAAACAGGAAGAGGCAAAAGAAGAGAAGAAGGAAGAGAAGAAGGAAGAGACGAAATCAGATTCTTCCTCAAGTGGGAAAATCCACGTTGGATTTGCTCAGGTTGGTTCTGAGTCCGGATGGCGTCTGGCACAGACCCAATCCATGAAGGAGACATTTACCGAGGCGAATGGATATCAGTTAGATTTTGTGGACTGTAACAATGATCAAAAGACACAGATTGATGCGCTGTCAAAATTTGTTCAGGACAAAGTCGATTATATCATTTTGGATCCGATTGTAGAGGACGGTTATGATGATGTTCTCAAAGAGGCAAAAAATGCCAACATACCGGTAATTGTGGTTGACAGAAATATCAGTGCAGATGCGTCGCTGTATACCTGCTGGATCGGTTCTGATTTCGAAAAAGAGGGTGAACAGGCAGGTAAATGGCTTGAAAAATATCTCAAGGAGCAGAAGAAAGACTCGGAAGACATCAACATTTTGACCATTCTCGGTTCGGACGGTGCGTCTGCCGCAATCGGAAGAACCGATGGATTTGAGGCCATTGCCAAAAAGCATGACAACTGGAAGCTGCTCGACAAAAAGACCGGTGACTTTACCAAAGATGGTGGAAATGCCGTTATGAAAACCTTCCTCAAAAAATATGATGACATTGACGTTCTTGTCTGCCAGAATGATGATGAGGCATTTGGTGCGGTCGAGGCAATCAAAGAAGCCGGAAAGACCTGTGGTCCGGATGGAGATATCACAGTGATCTCCTTTGATGCGACCGGAGATGGATTTAAGGCAATGATTGCCGGAGACATCAACGTTGATGTTGAATGTAATCCGTTAGAGGGATCGCTTGTGGGAGAGACAATCCAGAAATTGAATGCGGGAGAAAAGGTTGATGCGATTCAGTATACGAAGGAAGAGGTCTTCCCGGCAGAGAAGGCAGAAGAGATTCTTCCGAGCCGTGCTTACTAAAAAATGGCATTGACTTTTGGATTTCAAAAGACTATAATGTGACTAACATGATGAAGAGAAGAGTAAGATGTTGGAACGTGACAGAGAGAGATGCACGCAGCTGAGAGCGTCTTCGCGCAAAGAGATCTGAACACCACCTCGGAGTGACCCCAATCCGGTCCGGTATGAAACCGTTATCATCCCAAACGAAGCCGGGCGATTTTGTGTGGATCGCCAATAAGGGTGGAACCGCGAGATGCTATCAGGTCTCGTCCCTTTTCAAAACCATTTGAAGAGGGATGGGACCTTTTTGGATGGAAATTAACAAAAAAATGGAGGTAGATAAGATGAAAGTAACGTTAAAAGACGGTTCGAGTAAAGAGTATTCACAGCCGATGGCAATCATCGATATTGCCAAAGATATCAGTGAGGGACTGGCACGAGTGGCATGTGTCGCAGAGTTGGATGGAGAAGTCGTAGATCTGCGCACGGTGGTAGATGGCGAGCACAGTTTGAATATCCTTACCTTTGACAGTCCTCAGGGCAAGGCAGCATACCGTCATACGGCATCCCACGTTTTAGCGCAGGCGATCAAACGCATGTATCCGGATGCCAAATGTGCCATTGGACCGTCCATTGAGGAAGGATTTTACTATGACTTTGATATGCAGTCACTGGATCGGGAAGCCCTGGATAAAATTGAAAAAGAAATGAAAAAAATAATCAAAGAGGGCGCCGCGTTGGAGCGTTTTACACTGGGAAGAAAAGAAGCGATTGAATTCATGGAGGAGAGACAGGAGCCGTACAAAGTGCAGCTGATTGAGGATCTTCCGGAGGATGCTGAGATCTCTTTCTACAAGCAGGGCGAGTTTGTCGATCTGTGTGCGGGACCACACCTTATGAGTACCAAACCGCTCAAGGCGATCAAGCTCATCTCGTCTTCGGGAGCATATTGGAGAGGAAATGAGAAAAACAAAATGCTCACTCGTGTCTATGGAACGGCTTATACCAAGAAGGCAGATCTGGATGCCTATCTGGAGCATTTGGAAGATATCAAAAAGAGAGATCACAACAAGCTGGGGCGGGAATTAGAGTTGTTCACAACCGTGGATGTCATTGGACAGGGACTTCCTCTTATCATGCCAAAAGGTGAGATCATCATCCGTACGATGCAACGGTGGATTGAGGATGAGGAAGAAAAACGCGGCTATATGAGAACCAAAACTCCATTCATGGCCAAATCGGATCTGTACAAGATATCCGGACACTGGGATCACTACAAAGATGGAATGTTCGTTCTCGGGGATGAAGAAAAAGAAAAAGACGTCTATGCGCTTCGACCGATGACCTGCCCATTCCAGTATTTTGTATACAAGGCGAGCCAAAAATCCTATCGTGATCTGCCGTGCCGGTATGGTGAGACATCTACCCTGTTTCGAAATGAAGATTCCGGGGAGATGCATGGATTAACGCGTGTGCGCCAGTTTACTATTTCCGAGGGACACTTAATTGTGAGACCGGATCAGATGGTAAAAGAATTTAAGGACTGTATTGCCTTGGCGCAGCATTGTCTGCAGGTACTTGGCGTGGAGGAAGATGTGACATATCATCTGTCCAAGTGGGATCCGGATAATCGGGAAAAATATATTGGAGATGAAAAGGTCTGGGATGAGACGGAGGGAGCAATCCGCCAGATTTTACAGGAACTGAATATCGATTTTACGGAAGATGTCGGTGAGGCGGCATTCTACGGACCAAAAGTAGATATCAATGCAAGAAACGTATACGGCAAAGAGGACACCATGATCACCATTCAGTGGGATGCACTGATTGCAGAGCAGTTTGATATGTATTATATTGATGAGAATGGTGAGAAGAAACGTCCTTATATCATTCACAGAACATCCATGGGCTGCTATGAGAGAACCCTGGCATGGCTGATTGAAAAATATGCGGGTGCATTTCCGACCTGGCTGGCACCGGAACAGGTTCGCGTGCTTCCGATCTCAGAAAAATATCTGGACTATGCACACCGGGTAGAACAGGAGTTAAAAGAGAATCAAATTCGATGCATGGTAGATGAGAGATCGGAAAAAATCGGATATAAAATCCGCGAGGCGAGATTGAAAAAGATTCCATATATGATTATTGTCGGACAGAATGAAGAGGAAGAAAATTTGATATCTCTGCGCAGCCGGTTCAAAGGTGATGAAGGCCAGATGCCATTGAACGAATTCGTTTCTTCTATTTGTGAAGAGATCCGGAAAAAAGAAATTCGTAAAGTTGAAGTACAAGATCAGAAGTAAGAGTCAATGAAAGGAGATTCGTATGCAGGAAATAGATAAGAGAACAAATTGGCTGGCGATCTGGTCGCTGATTCTGTCAATTCTTTCTCTCGTGTGCTGCTGCGTGTGGTGGCTGTCGCTGATGGTTGCCGTGGCGGGAATCATTTTGGGGATTTTGGGATTCCGGTCTGACAATCCAAATCAGGAAGATGCAGCGATAGCAGGAATCATTGTGGGCAGTGTTGGTGCCATTATGGCAATTGCCGTTGTTGTGATGCAGATTTTTATTTATGCCAATGTATCGAATCCGACGACAGCAGGTTTGTTTTAAGAAAGAAATTATGGAGGTTAGTGTGGATAACGAAAATATAAAAAATCAGGATTCAACCGAACGCACTTCAGAGCCCGGGCGATTTGACTGTCAGCCGGAGGAAAACAGAGAATGGATTCCGCCACAGCAGATGGAACCGATGCCAGGACCAAAGGTGAAGAAGAGATACATGGGATTGTCAATCGCTTCGCTGACACTCAGTACCATTTCGGTTGTGGGATGTTGGTTTTACGGATTAAGCATCGTGCCGGCATTGATTGGAACCATTATGGGGGTATTTGTGCTCATCCGGGGAAAAGACCGAAGCGTCCGCATAATGGGCATCGTTGGCATGGTGCTTGGCATACTCGGAATTGTTCTGAATGTCATGGTGCTCATTGCGTTTGGAATGATCATCAACTGGGATCAGATAAATTATGAAAATATCCAGTCCATTCAAAACATAGAAGACCCACAGAACAATGATGAAATTCTCCGGTGGATGCAGCAGTTTTTTAAAATTGATATCAGCAAATATTACTACGGACGGATCAATTGATTGAACTGGGATTATGCTAAAATCAGTTTTATGATCCACTGAATCAGGATGACAAAGAGAATCCAATAGAGATAGGCAGTGTGAAAATGTAAGGCAGGCAGTTTCACACTGCTTTTTCGTCGGTTACAAAACGATATCAGGGTATTCCAAAAAAGAAAAACGAAAAGGAGACATGCTGCGCAGGGAACTGCCGCATGCTCGCAAAAACTCTTTGCCAACTGCCCTCTTGCCAGAGAACACACGGCATGTGTGCCACCGCACCCGGGACAGTAGTGTCCGGTTGCCGTGCGAAAAGCACAGGGAATGCCAAGATCCGTGAGGGCAAAAATTCCATAAAATTCAAGAACCACAAGCACAAGGAATGCCATGGTCAATCCCCATCCAATCCAATAAAAAAAGCGGTCTGTTGAATTCATCCGGATCACCTTCTTTCCTGGGGCATCAAAGTCATTTGTCATCAACTCAATTGTATAATAATGAAAGCGGATGTCAAGGTTAAAAAAACTTCTGCCAAGTTAGTGTATAATTTTAATTGGCAAAAGATATAAAATTAAAAAGGGAAGAAGCAAAATACCTCTTCCCAAACACACAGTTTTTCT
>ONNE01000125.1 GCA_900319095.1 uncultured Eubacteriales bacterium
CTTCCAACACGCCCCGGTCCACATCCGAAAAGGATGCTTCTGCGAGTCTTCCAAAAAAAGCAATCGCAGCCACGGACAACGGAACAATTACGGCCGAAGATCCGATTTTCGTTCCCACGATAATCGCGGAAAGCGGCAAAAGAAAAATCATCAGAATTAAAAATGGAATGGAACTTACGATATTCGTCACCGTACTCAGAATCTGATATACCGGCTGTTTCTTAAAAAACAAAGGCTCCGTCGTAAGATAGAGAAACAGCCCCAGAACAAGTCCCAAAAGGATTGAAATCACCAAAGAAATACTGACCATGAACAGGGTTTCCTGCAAAGATTTTATAAACATTGGTTTTACTTCCAGGATATTATCCCACATACTCTAACACCTCCACTCTGCCGGCAATCTCATCCAGATAATCAATGACCTGATTCACCACATCCTCGTCTCCTTCTACATCGAGATAAAGAATGCCCAATGGTTTTTCTTTCAGATACTCAATTTTCCCATGGATGATATTAATATTGATTGAAAATTTCCGAATCGCATCGGATATGAGAGAACGCTCTGCATTGTCTTTAAAATATGTAACTTTTACCAGTTTTCCCCTCATGCGCTCTCTGAGTTTTGCAGGAATTTCAAAATTCTGTGACTGCTTGAGAAATTGTCTGGTAAAATCTTGTTGCGGATTGGTAAAGACCTGATAAACATCTCCCAGTTCCACAACCTTTCCCTGATCCATAACCGCCACCCGGTCGCAAATGCGCTTAATGACATCCAGCTCATGGGTAATCAAAATGATGGTCACACCCAGTTCCCGGTTGACTTTTTCCAACAATTTCAGTACCTGTGCCGTCGTCTCAATATCCAGTGCCGAAGTCGGCTCATCACACAGGAGAATTTTGGCATCGTTGGCAAGGGCACGGGCGATCGCCACTCTCTGCTGCTGTCCGCCGGACAGCTGTGACGGATACGCATGTATTTTGTCCTCGATCCCGACGAATTTCAGGAGTTCCTCTATCTTTTCTTTTGCTTCCTGCTTTGTTTTTCCATTCTCACGCAGAACAAATTCAATGTTTTTATATACATCTTTGCTCTTTATCAGGTGAAAATGCTGAAAGATCATTCCGATGTCGGTTCTCACATGACGCAACTCACTCTCTCTTAGCTTTCCTACGCTTTTACCATTGACAATCACCTCTCCAAAGGTGGGTTTCTGAAGCCCATTGATTGTTCTTAGCAGCGTGCTCTTGCCGGCACCACTCGATCCGGCAATCCCGAAAATTTCTCCATCCTCTATCTGAAATGATACATTGTTGATTGCATCAAACGTTTTTTTATTCTGCTCAAACCGGACACCGGTCTCTTTGAATTCAACCACTGCATTCATCCTCCCTCTGCTCTCAACGGCTCTGTTTTAATCTGGTCAGACGTTCAATCACTTCTCGCATCGTATCGTCTTCCTTTGCAAAGTGAAACCGAATATATCCGGAATTTGGATTTTCAAAAAAACAAGAGCCCGGCACACCAGCAACTCCATATTCCTTCACAAGATATTTAGCAAATGCAAAGTCCGAATCATATCCAAACTCCGATATGTCTGCCAAAACAAAATACGTCCCCTGTGGGTCGTTGTGCCGGATTCCTGCGCGGTCAAGTCCCTGAACAAACGCCTCTTTCTTTTGTGTATACAGCTTCCTTAATTCCTCATAATAATCATCGTTATACCGAAGTGCTGTCAGCGCGGCCTCCTGCAATGGCCCCGGTGCGCAGACAGTAAAAAAGTCATGATATTTTCTCACTTCCTGTATCAGGCGCAGCGGCCCGCAAACATATCCCAGTCTCCAGCCGGTTATGGAATACGTTTTTGAAAAAGAGGAACAAGTGATGGTTCTCTCAAACATGCCCGGCAATCCGGCAAATCCCAGATGGCAAAACGGCTCAAACACAATGTGTTCATAGACTTCATCCGTAATCACATAGGCATCGTATTTCTCAACCAGACCGGCAATCTGCTTTAATTCTTCAAGAGTAAATACTTTTCCGCACGGGTTGTTGGGATTGCACAAAATCAGCACTTTCACCCCGCTCTTTAATGCCTGCTCCAGCCTCTCCGCATCCAGGGAAAAATCCGAGGGATCCAATTCAATAAAAACCGCCTCTGTCTCAGTGATAATCGTATTTGCCTCATAGCTGTTATAATAAGGAGAAAAGATTCCGACTTTATCTCCTCTCTCCAGCAGCGCCATCATGCTGCTGATCATCGCTTCTGTGGAGCCGAGTGTGATAATGACCTCATTGTAGGGATCAATGGATCTCTTTTGCTTTTTGCCCTCTTTTTTGGCCACTTCCTCTCTCAGGGAATCAATCCCCCAATTCGGTGTGTATTGATGTACCGGCTGATCTGCCAGTTCTTTTAACCGGTCCGTCAGCGAGGACGGTGGCGCAAACTCTGGAAATCCCTGTGCCAGATTGATGGCATCGTACTGATTGGACAAGATGGTCATCTCTCGAATCATGGAACTTTTCAGTTTCTCATTTCTTTTGTTCAGCGGTCTCACACTCTCAACTCCATTCTGCCTAAAATCAATTATTGTACTGCTTTAAATGCCTCTCCCAAGTCCTCAATGATGTCGTCAATGTTCTCTGTACCGATTGACAAGCGCACCGTATTTGGCTTAATTCCCTGTTCCAAAAGCTCCTTCTCACTCAACTGGGAGTGCGTTGTGGATGCCGGATGAATGACTAAGGATTTTACGTCGGCAACATTTGCCAAAAGTGAGAATATCTCAAGGTTATCAATGAAATCCTTTGCCTTCTGCTCATCTCCTTTGATTTCAAAGGTAAAGATTGACCCTCCGCCATTCGGGAAGTATTTCTGATACAGTTTTTGCTGTTCATCATCCGAAGACACCGATGGGTGATTGACGTTTTCCACCTGTGGATGATGACTCAGATAATCTACCACTTTTAATGCGTTTTCCACATGACGTTCTACGCGAAGAGACAGTGTCTCTAAGCCCTGCAAGAAAAAGAACGCATGGAACGGTGACAGAGTAGCTCCTGTGTCACGGAGAAGAATTGCCCGGATCTTTGTGACAAACGCAGCGGCACCGACCGCCTTTGTGAAGCTGATGCCATGGTAACTCGGATTCGGATCTGTCAGAGATGCAAATTTACCGCTTGCCTCCCAGTCAAATTTACCGCTGTCTACAATCACGCCACCGATGGTGGTTCCGTGCCCACCGATAAATTTGGTCGCTGAGTGAACCACGATGTCTGCGCCATATTCAATCGGTCTTACCAGATATGGGGTCGCAAACGTATTATCTACAACAAGCGGAATCTTGTTTTCATGTGCGATTTTAGCGATTTTCTCAATGTCCACAACATCTGAATTTGGATTTCCCAGCGTCTCAATAAACACGGCTTTTGTGTTGTCCTGAATTGCACTGCGGATCTCATCCTCATTGAACGGATCAACAAATGTGGTTTTAATTCCGTAATCCGGCAGCGTATGTGCGAGCAGATTATACGAACCACCGTAAATATTCTGTGCTGCCACAATGTGATCTCCTGCCTGTGCCAGATTCTGAATGGTATAGCTGATCGCTGCCGCACCGGATGCTACTGCCAGAGCGGCCACACCACCTTCCAGAGCGGCAATTCTCTGTTCAAAAACATCCTGTGTCGGATTGGTCAGTCGTCCGTAGATATTCCCCGCATCTGCCAGACCAAATCTCGCTGCTGCGTGCTCGCTGTTGCGAAATACATAGGAAGATGTCTGGTAGATCGGTACGGCTCTCGCGTCTGTTACCGCATCCGGCTGCTCCTGACCTACATGTAACTGCAATGTCTCAAACTTTAAATTTCTCTCTTCTCTTGTCTTTTTACTCATATGAACATCCTCCCTTTCCGAGGTACCTCATGACCCCTCTCACAATTTGTTTTGTTGTTTACGTGTATATCCTACCAAAAAAGTCGGTTATTGTAAAATACGCAAAACAAATAGTCAGCTATAGGATGAACCTATAACTGACCCGGATACTCTTATCGCTTTTCTTTTTTATTTTAAATGTACCGCCACGGCAGTCATATTCTCTTTTGGATGATAGCAGAGCTTTCCATCCTGCCATGACAATTCTGCCTTTTGATCATAGGAGTAGACTCCCGCAATCCCGCTGAGATTTCCCGACAATTCAATTTCGATCGTCTCCGGCAGTTCCCCATGGAAGCAGTGAATTACCACCATTGCCTCTTTTTCCTTTCCATAGCGGATCAGGGCCTGATAACCTCTCGGATGTCTGTCACTCGTAATCTTCGGTCCTCTGCGGTGAGAGGTTCCGCTCTTTATAATCGGTGCAACCTCCCGGTAAAAAGCAATTCCTCTGTCAATCACATCCCACTGCTCATCGGATAGCTCTGTGACATCTCCCGACAGACACATTCTCCCCAAAAAGGTATTCGCAACGGAATAGCCGATCCGCCTGAGTGAATCATCCTTGCGGATGACCGCCCAGATCTGACTCTGTCTCGGGAGGATTGCCCGGTGAAGATTTGCTGCTATAATTGGAATTTCTTCGGTCTCATGTGCATCCGAGAAAGATGCCATGGCACAGATGCCCATCATCTTTGGCTCCAGTTTATGTCCACCGGAAGCACAGTTTTCCAGGATGATTCCCGGAACCTCTTCTTTGACTTTCTTTACAAAGTCAACCGATGCCTCCATGTTCTTCCTGAGTCCCTCTC
>ONNE01000127.1 GCA_900319095.1 uncultured Eubacteriales bacterium
CACCGGCTAAAAGTGTCGATAAATGCAGAGACCAAAATACAGAGTCGGAATCTGAAAGAAATGAGAGGATTAGAGAAAAGAAAAGCAAGGATGCAGACTCTCATTTTCTGCATCCTTGCTTTTGACTTGAAAGACTAAGAACTCATCATTTCTTGATTTTCAGTTTTTGTACTGCGCTCCACTGACCAAATATTTTTTTCCCGCTGCTGTTTTTTATGTATGCCCTAACTCTGAAGTAATATGTTTTTTTCTTCTTGAGTTTTTTTATTGTATAGGATGTTTTCTTGGTTGTAACGGTTTTTTTGTTCTTTGAAAATTTCTTATTTCTCGCATACTGAATTTGATAGCCGGTTACACCACTTATTTTCTTAAAATTAATCGAGGTCTTTCCCTTTTTGTTATTTTTTACTTTTAAAGAAGTGACTTTAGAAGGTGACGCCATCTCGGTATTTTCTTTTGGTGCAGCGCTCGTTTGTGCACTACTTTCAGATTCTTTATTATCCGATACAGTATTTGTTGTGCCGATCGTTGTATTGATTTGAGTATCTTTTTCCGACATGTCTTCCTTTGTATCAGAAGATGGATTTTTCGGGGGTTCCTCGGCTTGATCCGATATTCCCATCATTTTTTTCCAAGCAGAAAGCTTGATACATAATGCCGGTCGGATGCCATCACAATATTCAAATCGGACCACCAAATTAGGAACACCTACTATGCCATCATAATCCACGCCCATTGCGGTATTCTTTTGGCTCGTAGGAGTCCTCAACCACCACCAACAGTAGTAGTTTTTGCTATCACCTACGCGAAACTCAGCTCCTTTGATCTCTGTTTTTCTGGCTGCGCTGCTACACCAAGGCACGTCTGAAAATCCATAATCTGTATTTAGCATATCCTCATAACTCAATAGATATATATAATCGTTTGTTGCATCATCATCTCCGTTGTTCAGCGTCTTTTCCTTTAATACTTTCTTTTCTTCTTCTGTAAATGCTTCATTATAGAAATCATTGTTCAGCCACTCACGGATCGAGGAAGATTTCCATTCAACAGGATCGGTTGAATTCTTTGTATATCCCACGGTTTCAATGATTTTTTCTGAGAGCAATAACACTTCATCATCCTCAACGGAAAGCACTCTCCACAAAATTTTATCTCCATTGTATGTACCAAACTCCAACTGACTCCAACTAGCATCCAACACACCCATAGTCTTTTGCTCTTTTTCTTCTAATGCAGCAGAAATACAGCTTTTGTTTATACTTACACGAAGTGCCGGTCTTACTCCATTCCAGCGTGCATCATAGTTAACGTTTCTCCCAAATTCATCAATATCGCAACACGAATTTACTGTCTTTGCATAACTTCCGCTTTTCCCGGGAGTTCGTAGCCACCATTCACTTGTTTCATAGGAACTATCTTTTTCACAACCCTTCTCTTGGGCATATTCAGTAGAAACAGATAA
This sequence comes from uncultured Eubacteriales bacterium, assembly GCA_900319095.1. GTDB lineage: Bacteria > Bacillota > Clostridia > Lachnospirales > Lachnospiraceae > Eubacterium_F. The sequence continues at coordinate 1,466 of ONNE01000127.1, forward strand.
ACGAGCCTGATCGCGATTTCTCTCTAAAGATAAAAATCCATATTCGGTATTTGTGACATCATCACAGGATAACAAAAATAAAAAATCTGTTGTACTATCTGACTTCTCAACTGAAAATGTATACGGATTGCATATTTCATTGCAAATCTCGGATTCTTTGATTGCTTTTTTTTCATCGTCTGTAAAAGCTGCATTGTAAAAATCATTATTAAGCCACTCTCTGACAGTGCAATTTTCCCACGACACAGAATCATCCGTCTCGTTATATCTTTTGCTGTCTAACACATGGTCAGCCAGTAAGAGAAGAGTATCTTCCTCTCCGTCACCATCCGAATCTTCTTTTGCTAAAACCTGCCATTCAATAGGAGATTTTTTGAAATATTTTTGTGACATATACAACATCTTTGTTCCGTCTGAATCCGTATATTCCATTCCATCTGTCGGGTTATTTATTGTTTCGTGAGGACTATACTCTTCCTGCCAATAGCTTCCAAACTGAATCAAATCTCTTTTCAGCAGCTTGACATCTGGGTTACTGAGTTTCTGATATGTCTCGGCCTTACTTCTTGGAATAAAAAAATAAGTGTCACTGAACCCCACACCATTTATTCCTACGCTTGCCATTATGATAACTGACAAAAACACAGCGATACATTTTTTTTTCTTAAATTTGTTCATTTCTTTTGCTCCTTTCTTTTTTTATATCCATTATCTCACCAACCTTCAGTGGCAAAAAACTGCCACCGAAGGTATTATCGTGAGAAAACCAAGAACGAGGTGTCAAGTATGCATCCACACTTTACACCTCGTTAAATATTAAAAGAAAGGTCGCAAACTATTATTTACGAGTACACAAACAAAAATAAATCCAGAAACGTGCAGTTGAAAAAAATGTACAATTCCAGTATAATACTATTTGTGTATCGCAGATTTCAGTCTGCATTGTGTGGTAGTGAGCTTACCATACCCTGCCTGTCGCTGCGCCAACAGCGTCAGGCGGTACACCGTTTGTCCTTGATTTTTCTCAAGTAATAGTTTATCACACATGAAAAGTGAGTGCAAGAAAATATTGCCAGTATTATGACTCTGATATTCGTTATAACGAATGAAATTGATTAAGAAGTATCCTGTAAATTCTGAATGTGATCAATGATATGGAGAGAAAAAATAAAAGATTATAAAATTCGAAATCAATAATTCCCCCTTATTTTTTATTCATATGGATTGTCTTGCTCCTTTCGTTGTTAGGAGTTTTTTTGTGACTGTTTGGCGGTTTTTGTATGTTAGTCCCACAAAGAACCTGAAAAAAAGTTAAACAGAAGATAAAATCCTCTTAAAACCTGTAAATTCTGCAAAAAAACTGCAATTTTTGAAACTCCTATTGTAATATACAACCGTTGATGTAGAATAGGGACAGATTAAGAAGGCAAATCAGCAATACGATCTGTGGAGAACAAGATGGACAAAGAGATAGTAAAGACCATATATGAAGATATTTTTCTGAAAATACAACACAGTAATATTGATCTCTTCTTATGTGGGGGTGCCAGTACTAAAAAAAATAAATCAAACCGGGATGAGTTGAGAAGCAGACTGGAAAAGAAAAAGAATTTGTCGATTTTTTATCCGGAAGATATGTTTATGGAATTATTGAGTAGGAAAAAGTATGATTTATTTACGCTGGAAAAGTTTCTGGCAGATAACAGTGACATTATTATGATTGTTTGTGAAAGCCCCGGGTCTTTTACGGAATTAGGAGCATTTACGGGAAATTCCGAAACATTGGAAAAATTAGTCGTTTTAATTCAAAAAAAATATAAGAATGATAAGAGCTTTATCATGCAGGGACCGATTCGATATATTCAGGCACGCGATAAAAAAAGAGTCATATTTTTTAATAATGATCTGAATGAAATGGAGAAGTTGGTTAACCAATATTTATCGCGCAACTATTGGTTTTATGGAGACAAGAAATACGCAAGAAGATTTGGAAAACATAAGAAAGGAATCAATTTGATATCGGGACAGTTCAATTTTATACTCCTGCTATTGTATTTTTATAATTCGATTGAAATCAAAGAAATGAGCGAGGCAGTTGAATATATATATTGCGAGAATGGGTTTAGGCAAAATCAAGAAAAACATCATTTTGAAATACTTTACAAAGCTGCTTTAAAAAGATTATATAAAGAGGGAATGCTGATTCAGAGTATTGAAAACCAGTCGAATTTTTACCGGTTAACTCAAAAAGGCTATTGGGCTGCAAAAGATTTATTAAAAGATACGATCATGCAGAAGAAAGATATGAAAATCAACCAAATTCGTTTAGATATAATTTCTGCTCAATATTGTTAGCACCACGATCTTAGACGTTGCGGATACATAATTGTTGAAGTGTATGGGAGACGATTCGGATCCCGGAGTATATTAACTATGGCAGAGTTGATCAAAACCAGGGGATAATTTCACGACAGTGAAATTAATCCATGGTTTTGCTACAAAATAAATAAGAAAGTAAGAAAGTGGTGCTGACAATTTGAAACAATATAGCAATAAGATGGTATTAGAAGCCTTGGGTCTGCCGATGTTTGAAGACATTCAAACCCTTGCGCAGGAAACTCGATTGACAGAAAAACTAATATATTTTTTGACAAAAGAAAATGCAAATGGCCGGTATAATACGTTTTATATTGACAAAAGTGATGGGACAAAGCGACAAATCAATGCTCCGTGTAAGTCGTTGAAAGAATTGCAGCGTTGGGTGTTGCATAATATTTTATACCGCGTTAGAGTTTCTCAATACAGTATCGGCTTTGCAAGAAATGGTAAGGGATCTCCGCTGGCTCAGTGTGCGAATCGCCATAAAAACAATTTGTACATATTAAAAATGGATTTAAAGAATTTCTTCCCTTCGATAAAGAGAGGGAGAGTATATAAACAATTTCTACAATTAGGTTATAATACGTATGCTTCGAATTTACTGACAAATATTTGTACACTTGAGGACAGCTTGCCACAGGGGGCGGTGACATCTCCGTATTTGGCAAATTTGATATGTTACCGCATGGATATTCGAATTGCGGGATATTGTAACAAGAGAGATATCACATATACAAGATACGCGGATGATTTGACCTTTTCATGTGATAATCGTGATGCACTAAAAAATATATATCACATGATAAAATTTATTGTACAGGACGAAGGTTTTAGCATCAACCAAAAGAAAACACAGTTTCTGACTCCCAAAGTACATAAGAAAATTATTGGAGTGACGGTGAATGATGGTCTTGTTAAGGCGCCCAAAGAAATGAAGAAAAAAGTTCGTGCAATGATTCATTCTCAAATTATGAGTGGCGATTATTCTCAAAATGATAGAATCCGTGGGTATATAGCATATATTGATTCGATTGAAAAAAACTATCGGGCAAGGACGATTAGTTATATAGAAAAATATCTGGATTATTCATGTATGTTGTCTCCGAATTTGGTTAAACGTTTTAACCAGAATAAATTATATGACGAGATTCCCGATATGCAAGGGGGACCAATCAATTGATTAGAAGATTAAAATATTTAAAAATGCTTATTTCTGTTTTGAATCGGACAGATCGATCCTTTCTTTTTACGTTATATGGACAGAGTGTTTGTTTAATTATTATTCCATTTTTACAAATTTACTTTACGAATAAGGGGATTTGTTTTTTTGAGACACAGGGGGAGTACAAAGAATTTGCCGTTACCCTCATTGTATTGTTAATTGTCTATGTTTTAATAAATATATTGAATACTCATTTAGAAAGTTTGAATGAGGTCAAAGCTAATTTAATAGCAGAAAAATTATATTCTGAGATTCTTTCTACCTGCTTGAGTATTGATTACGAAGAATTGCAAAAAAAACAGATTCAAGAAAAAAAAGAGCTTGCTTTAAAGGCATTTGACAATGCGGCATTGGCAAATCTTTCTCGCTCTTTTAAGGCAATTATTAGTTCTTCTGTTATCATTATTGGAATTACGGGTTTTACTGTGTTTACAAATATATACTTACTATGTGCGGTTATAGTTGTGATTGTGATAAATAGTTTTTTTGTATTTAAAGTAAAACAAAAACAATATAATGCGGATCAGGAAATTGTTCCGCTGAGCAGAAAGCTTGATTATTATAGGGAGATTGGATCGGATTTTTCTGTGGCAAAAGAAGTGCGTGTATATAATTGCAAAAAAGCATTTCTTGCCAATTACCAAAAATTATATGTCGACATGGTTAAAGTGGTAAATAATGTGGTTTCAACAAGAAAAAATGCAGTTCAAGTTGCAAACGTTGGGAATGGCTGTATTGAAATCGCTATGTATTTAATTTTGGGTTATCAAGTACTGGTGGGACATTCTATGACAATTTCGATTTTTTCTGCACTCGCATTAGCGGTTCGTACTTTTCACTCCAATATGACGTTGCTTATTGAAGCTTATGCGGATATAGATAGAAATGCAATGCATTTGAAAGACTACTTTGAATTCATTTGTATTCGACCGACTTTTTGTGAAGAAGGTAAAAGACCATATGCAGATCATTATGAAATTCGATTTGAAAATGTCAGTTTTCGATATCCAAATTCAGATCATTATGCCCTAAAGAATATAAATATAAAAATTCATAACAAAGAAAAGCTTTCAATTGTCGGAGAAAATGGTTCAGGGAAAACGACATTTGTTAAATTGTTAATGAGATTATATACACCAACAGAGGGAGACATTTTTTTAAATGATGTAAATATTAAAGAAATAGCATATTATGAATATTTAGATTTGTTTTCAACTGTCTTTCAGGACTATAAAATATATGCATTTTCGATAAGAGAAAATATTAATATGTTTCATGAAAAAGACGACGAAAAAATTATGCAGATAATAAAAAAATTAGGTTTAAATGTTAAGATCGATGACATGGAAAATAAATTGGATACTTATATTACAACGGTGTTTGATGAGAAAGGAATTGAACTGTCTGGTGGGCAAAATCAAAAAATTGCAATTGCCAGAGCGGTGGTAAAAGATGCTCCTATTTATATATTAGATGAGCCTACAGCCGCACTGGATCCAAGAGCGGAGCAAGAAATTTTTGAAGATTTTAATTCGATTATTCAGGGAAGAACTACGGTTTATATCTCTCATCGATTATCCTCTTGTCTGTTTAGTGATCATATTGCAGTGTTTGAAAAAGGCTCTATGGTGGAATATGGAAACCATAAGGAGTTGATAGAAAAGGAGGGGCTGTATGCGGAGTTGTTCCGGATGCAGGCAAAATATTATGTTGAATGATTAGTATTATCCATGATCCTCTCAAACATCTTCTCCACATTACTCCTGGCAAAAAGTTTTTGGTCTGCGTGATCGCATTCAGGAACCAGTTCCAAAACAACCCGGTCTTCTCCTGCGATATTCTTTATGACATCATAGAGATAGACCGATTGCTGATAGGGAACCAGTCCATCAGTCAGTCCGTGCTGGAGAATGGTGTAGGGCACCTTAGGCGTCACGTGTGCACCCGGATTCGATAGAATTCGTTCTGTAATTTTTTCTGTGGGATATCCGTTTCCAAAGAAGTTGGCATAGATCCACTCGTCTAATCTCTTTTCAATGAAATAGTTAAAACACCCATACCACAGGATTAAAGTGTGTACAAAATTATCGTCGGATTTTACGAAATCAGACAGATAACCGGTCTGAGAGCTGAATGTGGCGAGGGCGGTGAGGTGGGCACCGGCAGAGCCACCCCACAGTGCGATCCGGTCAGGGTCAAGATTCCACTCGCTGGCATGTGCTTTGATAAAGGCAATCGCCTTGCGGATCTGTATGACCGGAAGCGGATAGTGGCCGTCGGGTGCCATCGTATATTCCAGGGAAATGCAGATGAATCCCTTTTCCAGACCGAGAAGAAACGGTTCAAATTCAATGGAGCTCTTTTGACCAAAATACCACGCACCTCCATGTACTTCGACAAAGACCGGATGTGGTCCGGCACAGGTAGAATCCCGATCATCCGGAAAATATACGTCCATTTTGGCATCTTCCTGCTCCCCATACGAAACATTCAAAAGCTTTCGGATATTCTTTGTGCGTTCCGGATTCATGGCCGGAATCATATCTTTCGCAGTTTTGATCGAATCATTGTGAAAAAGGCTGGCCGTGTTTTGAATCGCCTCGTTGATATAGTCAGTAAAATTGTATTCCATGAGTAATCCCCTTTTTTCATTGAATTAAAAACATTTTATCAAAAAACAGGAATCCGGGCAATGAAATTTGCGATCTTTTCTTATTTTATTGCGGCATCGACAAGAAAAGTATATAATAATAAATATTGAACCAATGAGTTAGGCGAAAATACGATCAGGATTCTTGATGGTTTAGAAAAAATAGGGTATGATATATAATAAAAATTGCGACAAAGAAAGGACATTCTATGAACGTTGAAAATTGTAAGGCGTATACATTGGTGGAACGACAGGAGTTAAAAGATTTAAACAGTATTGGATATTTGATGGAGCACAAGAAGACCAAGGCCAGGGTGGCACTGATTGAGAATGATGATTCCAACAAAGTGTTTTGCATTGGTTTTCGCACACCGCCCAAAGATTCGACCGGAGTTGCCCATATTGTGGAGCACACCGTTCTGTGCGGGTCAAAAGATTTTCCGGTAAAAGATCCGTTTACCGAGCTGGCAAAGGGATCGCTCAATACGTTTTTGAATGCGATGACTTATCCGGACAAGACGGTATATCCGGTTGCCAGCTGCAATGACAAAGATTTTAAAAATCTGATGCACGTGTATCTGGATGCCGTTTTCTTTCCGAATATTTATCGGGAGGAAAAGATATTTCGTCAGGAGGGCTGGCACTATGAGATGGAGAGTGTAGAGGGACCGCTGACTTACAATGGAGTCGTGTTCAATGAGATGAAGGGTGTCTTTTCTTCGCCTGATCAGGTTCTCGCAAGGGATATTCAGCAGTCTCTGTATCCGGACACAGCCTATGGAGTAGAGTCCGGGGGGGATCCGATCGATATCCCGAATCTTACTTATGAGGCATATCTGGATTTTCACAGGAAGTATTATCATCCGTCGAACAGTTATCTCTATCTGTACGGGGATATGGATATGGAGGAAAAACTGAATTGGATTGACGAGAATTATTTAGGACAGTTTGACTTCCTTGCCGTTGATTCAGAACTCTCAGATCAAAAACCGTTTGAAAAAAGACGAGACAAATATGGGTTTTACTCGGCAGCAGAGGGAGAGCAGATCGAAAATAAAGCGTATTTCAGCTATAATTTTGCGCTGGGGGATTCGTTGGATCCAAAGCTGTACCGGGCTTTTCGTGTGTTGGATCACGTTCTGGTCGATTCTGTGGGAGCACCTTTAAAACAGGCGCTGTTAGATAAAGGACTGGGAACGGAGATTGACAGTTTGTATGAGACCAGTATCAAACAGCCGTTTTTTTCGGTTCTGGCGAAGAATGTAAACAGTGGACGCAAAGAAGAATTTTTGGAGACGGTCACATCGGTTCTGCAAAGTATCTGTCAGGAGGGTCTGAACCAAAAGTCACTTCAGGCAGCGCTCAATTCCATGGAGTTTCAGACCAGAGAGGCGGATTATGGCTCTTATCCCAAAGGTCTGATGTATGGTCTGCAGATGTTTGACAGCTGGCTGTATGACGATCGCCAGCCATTTGTTCATATTTGTCCGAATGAGACATTTAAGCAGTTAAAAGAATTGATGGATACAGGATATTTTGAGGATCTTATCCGAAAATATTTTTTGGAAAATCCTCACACAACATTTGTGAGTGTTGAGCCAAAGATCGGGCTGACGGCAAAGATGGATGAAGAAGAGCGTTTGAAGTTGGAACAGTACAAAGATAGTCTGAGTCTGGAGCAGAGAGAAGAAGTCGTTCGTCAGACATCGGAGCTAAAAGCGTACCAGGAAGAGAAGGATGATCCGGAATTGCTCAAGTGCATTCCGCTTTTGGAGAGAGAGGACATAGGAAAGAAAGCGC
>ONNE01000128.1 GCA_900319095.1 uncultured Eubacteriales bacterium
AGTCGGGGCCTCTGTCTGTGATGGAAGATAAACCGCAGTCGGATAGATGGTGTCCACCAGACGACAGGACGCATCATATAAATTAACCGCAAATTGCACCGTAATATTGGACAGTGTGACAACAAAGCAATTTGGCTGTCCCGTGATTGCCTCAATCACCACATTATCCGCTCCGTATTCATACGTTGCATCGACTACCTTGATCGAAGCATTTGTCACCGTCGGATAAGTAGTCGCCACATCGGCTCCCAGCTCAAATGTCGTACACAGGTTAATACCAATTTCATCATAAATGAGCGGAGCTAAAACACTGAGAGTATTTGGCTCACCACAGATCGGATTGGAACAGATCTCCTCACTCGGACGATTCCCCGCACCACTTCCACCATTCTGATTCATAAGTTGTACCATATTACTCACAATTCGGGGTTTTGATCCACATTTACATTTTCCCATAGCACATTTCCTTTCCAGAATTTACTACATTTTATGTTCTAATCCAAAAGATGTGACCATAATATGAAAAATAAAAAGGATTATTTTATGGCAAATATTTATGAAAATGAGAATCAGCAGGGCATTCTTGTATATCCTTTTGAGCATCGAATTCTTCTTCGCAGCAAGGTGGCAGAAGCCTTCGGCAGACCGGTTGTCTGGATCGATGACTACAAGGATGAACTGTGCGATGTTTTTTACCGGGATCAGATCTACTGTTCGTATCGGAATCAGAGCGACCAGATCACCGTCCGCTGTGTCAACGAACCGGACATCCTTTTTCAGACCTCGTCCCCAGACGTTTTGGTTCATTCTCCGCACCTGAGTATTTTTTGCGGCAGACTACTCTTATTTTACTGCGAAAAAAAAACGTCCGGCACACTTTGGTCTGTGTGTGGGGTGGAACCTTTGAACTCCTCTTTTTCCGTTCTTGTATCCGATTCCTGTCCGGTATGTCCCCGGATTCATCTTCTCTCATCTTCCCACTCTCTCTTTCTCTGTCTGTCCTCGGAATCGCAGGAAGAAATTTATAAAATCAATCCGGATATGCAGGTCGAATGTATCAGTTCAGAACTGGCAAATGCCCTAAATGCTCTATCCTCTGCCGAAGAGGAACAAAAACATCTGCACCGTGTCATCGATCACATCGCTAAACAATATGACGAACTGATGAATGTGGCAGTCCAATACCGGCAAGAGGCAAAAAAATGGCACGATCAATATATCCAAAGATTTTCTTAAATATTTCTTAAACCGGTCATCTCCTATTGCAAAATACCGAGAATCTATATTATACTTAGGGTACGATAAAAAATGAGGAGGATACCCTATGAAAAAGAATCCATTACCAAAACTTTTTACCACATATATCGCCCTTTGCAGTCTGGCGCTTCTTCCATTTGCCGGTCAGAGCAGACCGGTCTATGCCGCTGATACCGGTGTGAGCGCCAACCAGCTTGCCGCTGCCCAGATCGCATATGACAACGCAAAAGCCAGATACGATGAGGGCTCCGCAGGATTCTTTACATCCGTTCAGGCAACCGATGCCCTTGAGGCACTTGCCAATGAATCCCTGTCCGGTTATATCAAAAAGGGAGACGTCAACGATGCCACTTCCCTTGAAAATATGAAAAAATCTTTAGCAGCGATTGCCGGTCAGGAGGACTCCCCTTATTTTGATGATGTGGAGCCATCCATGACCTATATTGAAAAATGTAATTACCTTCGCGCCAAGAACAGCGCAAAAGAACTGATGGTCACGGATTATCTGATGGCCGTTGCCCAGGCAGACTGCAACTACTCTGACCAGACACCTTCGCACTCGACAGTCTTTAATGTAGCAGAAAATCTGGCATGGAATTATGGCACGGATCCTTTTGCCCAGTGGTACGATGAAGAATATCAGGATCTTTTAGCCGGCAACAGCGACGGCATCGGACACTATAAAAATATTATTCAATCATCCTATCAGACCACCGGTTTTGCCATCTGTACCAGAGGCACGATGAACAAGTGGATCACCTACGGACAGACATTTTCTTCTTCCTCCGTCGGAACCGCCTATACACTGACAGAATACACCAAACGTTTTATGACATACTACAATTCCGTCACAGAAACGCTTAAAAATGCAGAAAATCAATTGAACGCCATCAAAGAGGCGATTGCCAAAGCAGAAGCCGAAGCTCAGGCAGCAAAACAGCAGAATGCGAGTTCATCTTCGGATTCTGCCGGGAATTCATCCGGCACCACTGCCGGCACATCGACTTCTTCCACAAAAAGCAAAAAAACTCAGGTGACCTTGGCATCTGGAAAATATACCATCACCTCTTCCGGAAAGACCCCGACCGTTACCTATGTCGGACCGGCAAACAAGAATAAAACAGTCCTTTCTATCCCGGCCACGGTCAAAATTAAGGGAAAAACCTATAAGGTAACTGCCATATCTAAAAATGCTTATAAGAATAACAAGAAGTTAAAGCAGGTTACGATCGGGAAAAATATCCGTTCCATCGGCGCCAAAGCCTTTTACGGATGTAAATCATTAAAAAAGATAACCATCAAAACGAAAAGCCTCAAAACCATAGGTTCCAAGGCCTTTCAAAAAATTCATAAAAAAGCTTCCTTTCAGTTTCCAAAAGGGAAGAAAAAATCCTATCAGAAACTATTAAAAAAATCTAAGAGCCTTTAATCTTCCAATAAGTGCTCCGTGCTCTTAAGTCCTACTGCCAGAGTGGATATGTTGTGCAGCAGAGCTGACGTAGATGGCTGGATCAAGCCGCCCACTCCCAGTAGGATGAGAAGAGTATTGAAGCCCACAATCTTTCGATAATTCTTGTGGATCCGGCTCATCAATCTCTCACAGAGCGTCTTCAGAATAACGATCTCATACAGATTGTCAGCACTGATCGTTATATCGGCAATCTCTCTTGTAATCTCTGCCCCATCCCGTATGGCAATGCCGACATCCGCCGCTGATAATGCCGGCGAATCGTTTATTCCATCGCCAATCATAACGACTTTTCTTCCCGCTGCTTTTTCTTTTTCAATAAAAGCTGCTTTCTCTTCCGGGAGCACTTCTGCGTAAAATTCATCGACGCCCACTTTTTGTGCGATAACCTCTGCCGTCTTGTATCCGTCCCCCGTCATCATCACAATTTTTTGTACCTTGTGCTCTCTCAATTGATCCAAAACCTCTGCCGCCTCTTCTCTCAAAGGATCTTCAATGCAGATCACGGCCGCCAGTTTATAATCAATCGCCAGATACAGATACGAGTACTGTTTCGGAAGACATTCTAATTTCTCCCTCTGCGCGGCATCCACAATACATCCCTCGTCCTCAAACACAAAGTGATAGCTTCCGATCACTGCCCGTTTTTCCTCTATCATAGTGGAAATGCCATGGGCAACAATATATTCAACTTTGGAGTGCATCTCCTCATGTTCCAGCCCCTTCTTCATAGCCGCTTCAATCACGGCATTCGCCATCGAATGAGGGAAGTGCTCTTCCAGGCAGGCAGCAATGCGAAGAAGTTCATTGGGATCTTCTCCATTAAACGATACGACGTCGACGACCGTTGGCTGTGCCTTGGTCAGCGTTCCTGTTTTGTCAAAAACAATTGTGTCTGCCTGCGCCATACTCTCAAGAAATTTTCCGCCCTTAACTGTAATCTGATGTGAATTTGCCTCACGGATCGCAGACAAAACAGAGAGAGGCATCGCCAGTTTGAGCGCACAGGAAAAATCTACCATAAGCACCGACAATGCTTTCGTTGTATTTCTCGTCAGCAAATACACAAGTCCCGTTCCCCCGAGACTGTATGGCACAAGACGGTCCGCCAGATGCTCTGCCTGGCTCTCGACCGCAGACTTCATCTTCTCCGATTCCTCGATCATCCGCACGATCTTATCAAAGCGGGTATCTCCTTCACTCTCTCTGACAAGAATCGTCAGCTCTCCCTCTTCCAAAACACTTCCGGCAAAGACCGTTCCGCCATCTGCCTTTCTCACCGGTACCGCCTCACCGGTCAGAGAGGACTGATTCACTAGTCCCTCACCGCCCACAACGGTTCCATCAAAAGGAATGACATTTCCCATATGGACAACTACCGTGTCTCCTGCCGAAACATCCGATACCGGGACAAGCTCCGGTGTGCCTTCTCTCACAAGCCAGACATTTTCCACGTTCAGGGACATACTTCTTGCCAGATCATCAATTGATTTTTTATGTGTCCACTCCTCAAGGAGCTCACCAATACTCAAAAGAAACATAACCGATGAGGCAGTCGAAATATCTCCCCTCAAAACGGACACAGTAATCGCTGTCGCATCCAGAACCGACACTTCAATCTTTCCTTTAAAAAGGCACTGCCATCCCTTTTTGATGTACCTGACAGCATCCCAGAATGTAATCGCCACCCGAAGCGGCATCGGGGTCAGCCATCTGACCGCATAGTGAACCATCACTTTTGTGAGTAATTTTTCCTGATATTCATGCAGCATCCGTCGGCCCGAATTCTCAAGATAACCATCCGGAACCTGAACCTTAGCCTCATCCAGATCGCGGATCGCATCAATGACAACCTGACGGTCTCCCTCATAGCACACCACCACATCACACGTCCGGTCATATACTTTTACCGATCTCACAAATGGGCGGCTCTCCAGATCGTACAAAATCCGATCTGCCTGCTCATAAGTCATATGACTGCGTCGGATATGAATCCGCATTCTCTGCTTTGACTCGTGCCGAATGACAAATCTCATCTGTGTCGACCTCCTCCCCCTCTCGCATTCTTATCAATCACTCAACTTCCTCTTCTACTCTCTCTTCATTGATTGTCTTGGCATCCGCATAGATGTCTTCCGCATTTTCCTGAATCGTTGTAACCGTTTTCATCACACAGTCTTTGGCGCGAAGTGCAGCAGCTGTACAATTCGTATATACTTTCTTGGCATCTTTGCTTGACAAAATCTTAATACCTGCCGTGCCAAAGGCAACTCCCGCGGCAAAAACCCCGGCTTTTTTCCAGCTAATACATTTTAAACATCCTAACATATGCAATCCCCCTTTTTTTATTTTTTCTTAATTATAGTACAAACAAACGCGTTCTACAATAGTTTTAAAGCAAAAAACAAAAAATTAGTTGTGCACAACCTAAGTTGTGATACGGTAACTTTTGCACGAAATTTCTAACAAACATACTCCTCGATTCCTCTGCCCAGCCGCTCAAGTCCATCCATCAGAATCGAACGGGGACAGGCAATATTCATTCTCAAAAACCCGGATGCCCCATACTCCTTTCCATCTGACAAATACAACCCTGTTTTCCCTCGAATAAAACGGGCAAGATTTCTTTTTCGGTCATATATTTCCCTCGCGTCAATCCAGAGAAGATAGGTGGCATCCCCCTCGATCAGTTTGAGTTTAGGAATTTCCCTTTGCAGATACTCACTCACAGCACACCGGTTGTCCCACAAGTACTGACGCAGTTCATCCAGCCAGAAGCCACCCTTTTCCAGTGCTGCTACGGTCGATACGACTGCCAGTGCATTCGGCTCTGCCACCTCATCTGTATTCAGCGCCCGCCAGACTTTATGTCTGAGTTGTCGATTCGGAATCACGACTGCGGCACTTTGCATTCCCGCCAGATTAAATGCCTTGGATGGCGATAGACAAGTGACGGAAATATCCCGGCAGACATCGGATACGCTCGCAAACGGCACATATCCTTTCCCCGGTTCTGTCAGATCACAATGAATCTCATCTGCAATGACAGTAACATGATATTTCGCACAGAGCTCTCCCACGCGATGCAGCGTTTTTCGATCCCATATTTTCCCCACAGGATTCTGTGGATTACACAAAATCATCAGAGAAGTCTGCGGATCCGAGAGTTTGCTCTCCAGGTCATCAAAGTCCATCCGGCACACACCATCCTCCAAGATCAGGGGACTTTTCAAAATATTTCTGCCATTGTTGTAAATGGAATTAAAAAAAATGTTATAGACCGGTGTCTGTACCACTACATTTTCTGCCGGTGTGGTAAGTTTTCTCACACAGCTGGAAAGAGCCGGCACAACCCCGGTACAAAAAATCATCCAATCCCTATCAATCTCCCAGCCATGTCTTTGTCTCCACCACGTCTGATATGCCTGATACCACTCATCCGGAATCACGGAGTAGCCAAAAACACCATGACTGACCCTGTTCTCCATCGCCTCGATGACTTCCGGTGCTGTCCTGAAATCCATGTCTGCCACCCACATCGGCAGTTCATCTTTTTTGACGTCCCACTTCAGCGATCCGGTCCCCCTGCGATCAATCACCTTATCAAAATCATACCTCATCCTTTTTCCCCCTCTGGCATCTGCAATGAATTTTTGTTTTTGAAACATCTACTTTATCCTTTTCCAAAATCATTTCTCCGATTTTGTCCGCTGTGATTCTTCCACCACTCGGATTCATGACACTGTCAATCGTCCCCTCGATCTCCGCCTCAACCGTGGAATACTCAAAGGCCAGTGTCGTGCGGACCAGCCGGCAATCCTTCATGACAAGATTTTCTATGTAGCATAATCCCTGTAAACTTTCTACCGTGCAGCGGATCAACGTAATATTTTTTGAATTCCATGCCAGATATTCTCCCGAAATATAAGAATCATATATTGTAATGTTTTCTGCATTCCAAAAACAATCCTTGGATAAGAACTTTGAATTGTGTACTTCAACATCCCGGGCACCGTCGAAACAATAATTTCCATACAGTGTAAGTCCGTCGATGATCATATGCTTACAATTCATTCCAAAATAATCGCCCTTTGCAACCACTCCCTTTAGAACTACGTCCCGGCAGTCCCACAAAGTCTCTTCAGCATTCGGAAAAGAACAATTCTTTATCTTGACTCCCTTACATCTGCGAAACTCTTTTGGCGCTTCAATTAAAGTATCCAAAAACACCACATCCTCTGTATACCAGATGCCGGCCCGCGCCATTTCTTTTAATACACAATTTTCTACCGATATATGTCGACTGTACCAAAGCGGATACTTCCACTCAAATGTGCTATTCTCCAACGATACATTTTCACTGTGTTTAAGCGGAGATTCCCCCTCTCCAAATACGGTGTCACGAATGACAAGATCTCTGCCCTGAAAGAGCGGTCTCTCTCCTTGAAAATATTCTTGTTTTATCTCTTTTTTCATCATTTCTAACCCACTTCCTTGATAAATCAGCCATTTTTACTTTTTTCATAACACCAAAAAACTTATCTTGCGTTCGCAGTGTTGCCTCTGATATAGTTTCTTTTCTTCCCTTGACCCATCGCTCGTAATAATCCGATACAGACGGATTTTCTTGTTTCTCTAAACCCTTTTTAATTTCTTCACGCTTTACCTGTTCTTTTTCAAACAATTCCTGTTCTTCTTGCCATTCAAACACCTCCATAAACAATTTACAATTTTATCATTCTATAATCATATTATATCACGTACATTATGGTAAATCAATATAAATATACTATGTACGTTATAAAGAAAATATGTTATACTATTGATATTATAAAGCAGACTATCTTTATTATCTGCTGACAATTTTAATTTGAAAGTGAGGGATAATATGCCATTAAGCGAAGAAGCAGCCAAAAAAAAACATGCTTATACTATGCAATACGCAAAAAGGACCTATAAGCGAGTTCCCCTTGATTTACGAATAGAAAACTACGAATTACTCAAAAAGACGGCTGAGGCAGCAGGGGAAACGGTCAACGGTTACATCAAAAAGGCTATTGAAATGCGCATGAACGCCGAAAACAAATAGTTGCCTGCTCAATCCGTTTGTGTTAGAATATAGGTATACCGATTGGCGTATTTTTCCAATTATCCATAAGCAAAACAAGCAGTCTGCCTATTATGACAGGCTGTTTGTTTTGTATTGATTTACAACCGTGAACAGAATGCTTACTCTGATCTATCCCCTGCTCGTCCGTTAAATCTTTTTTCGTCTGACTTTTTAAGACTGCAAAAACTGCACAAATTGGTTTTTTTCTCAATTATTAAGATAGTTACCATGATTCAGGCAGTGGAACACCCTCTGAATCAATTCTATATAGGATTTTCACCGCCTCAACTCTATCCGTAGTGTTTGTTTCACTTGCCGTTATAATCATCCACAAAATCCCTCTCACGCGCTCATATTCCTCTATTCGCACTTTACGCTCCGAAATCCACTTCTTGCTTGTCTTAGCCATTTTTTCACCTCACTTTATTATATATAACCCTATTGATTATTTGCAAAACCCCCCTTTTCCATGAAAAAATCAGAAAAAAGCGGAAATTTTGCGGAGTTTTTTATAAGTCAAAAAAATCGTCTATTTCTTGTTCCATGGAAATAGAATATTCATCTTTATTAAGACGTTCAGAAAATTTACAAGCAGTATCCAGTATTAGTCCTGCCGCCCTCAGTCTTATAGCAGGGTTTATTTTATCATTTTGCATAATCGAAACAATGATTTCAACCGCCATCCCCAATTGATTATTCAATTCAAATACGGCTTTTCTCAAAAAATCCGTCCTGACACTCCTATACAATGCCTTGAAATCGCTTTTTTTCATTCTGCCGTATATCGTGCGCTCTGAAACACCAACGGCGGCAGCAGTGGCTTTTACTGTACCGTTTTTAAGCAATCCTGCAATTATTTCCTCGTCTGATACTGCTTTTGACATTTTTATCACCTCCTATCTGAATTATACTGATACCTTCGCCTTCAAAGAGACATAGAAAAAAAGCCATAGCCTATGGTATATTATGATAATGTGTGTACAGAATACCACAAAACTGTAAAAAAACAGTATTTTTCGTTGTAATCTGTACAACAAAAATTTGTTGTTTATCGTTTTTGTTGTACAGGGTACTACCGCTTGTTGTCCCTCATACACACAGTGAAACAAAATTAAATTTCTTTCCATTTTTCAGAAAATCTGTAAACATTGACTTTCTTCATATGCTTATTCCCCTCCCGCTTTTCGATAAAACCTGCTTCTATCAGCTTGCGAAAACATTTGTGGGCATTACCTCGGTCTACACCATAGAGTTGTAAATGTTTGGCAGGAAATACAAAGTCGCGATCTGTATATGTAACCCCAAATTCTTCACCGTGACGATACAAACACGCCCGTCCATGTGGAGACCTTGCTTGAACACGGCAAAGAGTGTAAAAATGCCTCGCCGAAAGATTAAGCGATTGATACGCCTCGCTCCTGCACATGCCATCAAAGACCGTACCAAAATAATCGCTTGCCCCTAAGGATGCCGCGCAATCCGTAAACTTTTGCTTTTTCCTACTCAAAGCCCCTCCCCCTTAAAAATCAACAGGCAATCTTTTCTGCCCGTCAATCATTTTCATGTTGGCTTTGATTTCCTTGACGCTCAAAAAACGTGTCACAGCCTGCGATTCCATGAGTTGTAAAAAACGCTCGACTTCCCTGTTGCTTTCCACAAGCCTATACCTCCCGCCCCTCAGAAATCGCATCAAGATACCCTTGAATCCTCTTGGTGTTCCAGAGCACCCGTTTCCCCACCTGAATCCTCGCCTCCGCATCGTTCCCGATTTTTGTGGCGGTGGAGCGTCCACAGTCAAGTAATTCTGCTAAAGTATCACTATTCACCGTCAGCCTTGTTCCCAAACCACTAAAAGTTTTTCTTGTCTTATTCAATTTCCGTTCCTCCATTTCAACAATTTGTCTTTTTTCGTCTTGCAAATAAACGCGCGTTATGGTTTAATAATAGCAAATACGAATGTAACTGAAAGAAACAAAATGCACTTTATTTCAAAAATAGGAGGAATAAAATGTTAAGTAATAGTTACAGCCCTTTTAAAATGGGTGAAAGAATAAAAAAGGCAATGAAAAGAAAAGGAGTTACACAAGAACAACTTGCTGAAGAAATAGGTGTTTCTCGTGTAACTGTAACCCAGTGGAGAACAGGAACACGCTCCCCCTCATATGAACATCTTACAAAATTATGTAATGCTCTTGATATAGATACAGGGTATTTGTTCTGCGAATACAACGAAAAGAATTACAACACGCATAAAATATGTGAATTAACAGGATTGAATGAAAACGCTGTAGACAAGTTGCGCACCATGCAATTTGAAAATGCTGCATATGGGTTAGCGGACGCTCTTTCTCTTGTAATAAATCACCCCAATTTTGAATACTTACTCAATCTAATTGTCAATAATGCAACAGGAACTATGGAAACCGTTTCAATAAACAAGGTACACTTACAGCCTAATAGAGCAGCAATTATCAATAGTGAATTAAAAGATACCATCATTTCTATGGCAAAGGAAATAAGAACTAAATACACGCCGAATCAGTACGCACAAACACATTATATTTTTTTACTAAATTTGTATCGCGAAGGAAAAATTACACTTGAAGACTATGAGGATGTAAAAAATCAATACGATAAAGGAAACTTTGAGTATTCCCCATCAAAAATTGTTAAGAAGCTACGAAAAAAATAATCCCCCTATCCTTTTCTTGCCTAATATGTTATACTACCCATGTTACCGCCCCTATACTGGTACGGAAAGGGGGTGTGTCGCATGGAAGTACTTATTTCCTTTTTAGTCACTGTTACGGCTGGTGTAGTTTGCCACTACATCATCAAATGGTTAGACAGCGACAAATAAACGGTAACTAGCCTATGGGCGTATGCTTTCCCATGTACATAATTAAGCAGAGAAAACCCCCAATATACGAGATTGGGGGTTTTCGTTTGTAGTGCCACACGGACTACTTATTTCCTTTTTGCCTAACTGAATTATAGCATATACATACTTCAAATGCAATAAGTAAAAATTAGTC